>JAIRPS010000187.1 GCA_031256885.1 Bifidobacteriaceae bacterium
GGGGCAACTAAAGCCACCTACAAGGTGAAAACAGTTGACCGCGGCAAACGATTGAGCGTCAAAACCGGCTTACACAACACCAGCAAAACCTCAACCAAAACCAAACCAGTACGCTAACCGGACTCGTCAAGGTTCTGCTTGAACCTTGACGACAAGGTTTTTTCAGTGCCCGCAGACTCGACACTCAAGTCTGCGGGCACTGGCCTGTTTAACGACATCGGGCGAATTTTCGTGTAGACTGGCAGCGCTGTCACTGGTGGCAGCCGCGCTAAGCAGCGCGTGGTCCAAGAAGGACCTGCCTGAGGCCTCTCATCGCTGGTGAGGACCGCTAAGGCCTAACTAAACCTGACGAAACAATCGCCCAACCTGAGGAGACGAACGCAGTGAAGCACACATTGCACGAGGTCCCGGCCTCGCGTCGGCACCGCCCCTTCCGCCTGATATCTGCCATTGCCGCTAGCTTGGCAGTAGCCGCATCTGGCGCATTGGCCGGCCCCCTGGCCGCACACGCCGACCCGGCTTACGTGGCCCACCCGGCCGACTACATCAACCCACTAGTTGGCACCGCCAATGCCGGCAACACCTTCCCTGGCCCGGTTGCCCCCTTTGGCATGCTTTCTTTCTCACCCCAACAGCAGTTCTACAGTGGGCCAGAGACCAGCGAAATTGGTGGTTTGCGTCCGGGCAACCCGGGTGGTTACAGCGACTCCAACGTTAATGGCGTGTCAACGTCGTTGCGCGGATTTTCGCTAACACATATTTCTGGCCCGGGTTGTATTGGTGCCTCTGGCGATATCCCAATTTTCCCAATGCCGGGTGTGCTCAGCCAGTCGCCAACCGTGGCTGAACGCACTGCGCCAGTTCAGGCTTCCTTCACCAAAGCTAGTGAGGTTGTCCAAGCCGGCTACTACAAGGTTGACCTGAACAGCGGTGTCAAAGCGGAACTGACCGCCACTGAGCGTACCGGCTCAGCCCGTTTCACCTTCCCAGCGGGGGATCAAAGCAGCGTGCTGGTGCGCGCGGCGGAAGGTTTGGCCGGCTCAACTGATGCCTCGGTGAGCATTGATCAAACCAACCGGCGGGTTTCCGGTTTTGTTGAATCGGGTGCTTTCTGCGGTACCTTCACCGGCGATGGTGAGGACGCTCGCTCCTACTACAAGTTGCATTATGTGATCGAATTTGATCAGCCCTTCACCACCTACGGCACCTGGCTGGACACCGCTTTGCAGCCGAATGTGGCGGCGGCGCGCGGTGGCAACACCACTAATTATGCTGTGCCCGCAAGTGCCAGCTATGCACCGAACAACACTCAGAAGGGTGCTGGTGGCTACCTGGTATTTGATACCAGCAGTAACCAGGTGGTGACCTTGCGTGTTGGCATTTCCTATGTTTCAGAAGCTGGGGCGATTGCTAACCTGAACGCTGAAAACCCGGCTGGCACTACTTTTGAAACGGTACGTCAGGGCCTTTACAACAAGTGGGACAATTTCCTGAAGACTATTCAGATTGCTGGTGGCACGGAAAACGAGAAAACCGCTTTCTACACCGGCATGTACCATGCGTTCATCAATCCTTCCTTGGCCGATGACGTCACTGGGCTTTACCCTGGCTTTGAAGGTGATCCCGGACCAAAGCAGTTGCCGCCAGGCCAGCAGCATCAGTATCAAACATTCTCAGGTTGGGATGTTTACCGTGGCCAAACCCAGTTGATGGCTTTGGTTGATCCGAAGATCGCCGCCGATTGGGCGCATTCATTGCTCAACCAGGCTCAGCAAAACCGCTTCAACGCTCAAGGTCAACGCCCCCAACCTGGTGATGCTGACCAGGGCAAAGACGAATGGGACCGCTGGACGCACAACCAGGGCGGCACCCATGTGATGGTTGGCGATCCGTCAGCCCCTGTGCTGGCTGGTATTGCGGCTTTTGGCGGCACCGATTACCCAATGGAAACCGCTTACGAATCCTTGGCTGATGCTGCGCTCAACCCGACTTTCCGTGATTCTTCACGGCGCGGTTGGAATATTGGTGTGATTGGTCAGCGTCCTTCACTTGATCTGGTGTTGCGTTACGGCTTCTACCCTGAGGGTTGTAACGCTTGGGGTTGCTTAGCCGAAACCTTGGAAATGGCGGCGGCTGATAACGGCCTGGCTTCTTTGGCGCAACAACTCGGCAAGACTGATGAGGCAAACTATTGGTCGGAACGGGCTAACTGGTGGTCAAACACTTTCAACCCGAACTACACCGATTCACGTACCCACGCTCTGTTCGGCGGCACCTATGCCGCTAAAGGCTGGTTCCAGCCGCGTAATGCTAACGGTACGTTTGTGGGCACCACTGCTACCGCCGGCACCAGTTTGGTTGAGGGCACCTTGCATCACTACCAGTACATGGTCAACCACAACCTCGGTGGTTTGATTGAGGCAATGGGTGGCCGTGATGCGACTGAACAGCGGCTTGACGCTTTCTTCCACAGCGTTTCCACTGGTAACTGGACTTTCACTGGCTCGTGGAGCAACAACTACAACGCCAATGTTGACAATGAGCCAGACATCCACTCAACCTATGTGTATAACTGGACGAATGCTCCGTGGAAAGCGCAAGAAGCCACCCGTGGGGCAATCAACGCCTTGTGGTCAAATGTTGGCCCCGGTGCCATTCCTGGTAACGACGATCTCGGCACAATGTCCGCTTGGCTGGTTTGGGCAATGATTGGCGGTTATCCGGTTGACGCTTCACGCGCCGACCTATCAATTGTTGCACCAACTTTCACCGACATTAAGATCACCCGCCCCAACAACAATGTGATCACCATCACTGCGCCGCAGGCCAGCCCGGACAACTATTTCATTCAGTCAATGAAGGTCAACGGCCAGGTCAGCAACAAGCGTTACCTGCCAGCGGCCCTGTTTGCGGCGAATACTCAAGCTGAAGTTGAGTTTGTGCTTGGCAACACTGCTAACCAGCAGTGGGGTGCTGGGGTGGAAAACGAGCCGCCATCGCAACGTTACGGCGAGCATGAGTTCACCACCACAGTCAACCCGATCAGCACCACCTTGGTGGCTGGCGGCTCTTCGCAACCGGTAACTTTCTCGGCTTTGCGGGTGTTCTCCACACTTGATTCGACACTGACTTACCGGGTGCCTCGTCAAAACGGTATTACGGCTGAACCAGCTTCCGGCGAGTTGACGGTTTCCACCACCGGTACGGCCAGCGCGCCAATCCGTTTTGTGGCGGATGCTGCGGTAGCTAATGGCACTTACCCGGTGTTGATTGACACTTATGCCAATGGTGTGAAACAACGCCCCACCCAGGTTGATGTGGTGGTGCAAGACCGTTCGGTTGGTTTGCGTTTTACCGGTACCGGTTTTGAGACTGGTGAGCCAGCGGTGACCGGTACTAGCACCAGTGCTACAGGCTGGGCTGGTTACTCCAGCGGCAATAATCCAACGGTCACTGCGTTCACTACCGCTACGGCTAACCCGGTGCATGGCGGTAGCCGCGCGGCACTGTATCAGGGACGTGCCAACAGTGCCACTGGTACTGCCACTAACGACCTGTTCAATATTGACCCGGTTGAGGCGCAGGAAGGCATGATTCTGTCTTATTGGATCAAGCCGATGCGTAACGCTCAGCTGTCAAATTCGCGCAGTGAAGATGCTTCAACCCATGTTCGCCTTGATGCTCATTTCACTGATGGCACTTGGCTCAGCGACTTGGGCAGCCAAGGCGTGGCGGCTGAACCAACTGTGGTGAACTATTGGCAGAAGATCACCGTCACCTTACCGCCAGAGGTTGCTGGCAAGACGATTGATAAGTTAGCGGTTGTTTTTGGTCCATCCCCTGATTTTGTTGGCTCAACCAGTGCTTTGTCATCAGCGATGACTGGTGTAGTGCCCACTGCCTCGCAGAACTTCAACGCTAATGAGTCGGTAACCAGCGCTGCTGACGGCAATTCGGCAACCAAGTGGTTGGCTAGCCATCCTGCTGATTTCAGCCCATGGTGGGCGGTTTACCAGTTACCGGAAGCCCGCACAGTTGTCAGGTACACCGTTAACTCGGCTAATGATGCGACCGACCGCGACCCGACCGGTTGGCAGGTCCAAGGCTCAAACGACGGCCAAAACTGGGTAGTCCTCGACGAGCAATCCAATCAGGACTTCTACGCTCGGCGTGTGCCCTTCGAGTACACCATTGACCCGGCTAAGCGGGCTGCTTACAGTTATTACCGTTTGTGGATCACTGAGCGGCGTGGCGGCAGTTGGCAAACCGGCGGCATGATGCAGCTGGCTGACTGGTATCTCTACCAGGAAACCGGCAGCCCAGCCACCAACAATGGTTATGCCCGTGGCTACATTGATGATGTCGAGCTCACCCGGCCAATTCGCCTAGCGACCCTGGAAAGCGCCAACCCAGCAGTTTATGCTGGCCACACTTTCAGCGGCGCACTGGGCCGCATCACCGGCACCTATGCGCAAAGCGCTGACCTGGTTAGCGCCGTGATTGATTGGGGCGACGACACTGCGGCCACAGCGGCAACCCTGGTTTGGGCGAATGGCCAATTCCTGGTCAGCGGTTCGCACTTGTATGCAACGCCCGGCACCTATCCTGTGGTAATCACAGTGAACGATGACG
>JAIRPS010000013.1 GCA_031256885.1 Bifidobacteriaceae bacterium
TGTTCATGTAGAACCGGCAGGCATCCGTAGTGACAGTAAAACCGGGTGGTACTGGTAGGCCAAGCCCGGTCATCTCACCGAGATTCGCCCCCTTACCACCGAGTAGATCCTTCTGATCCTTGTTACCTTCTTTGAAGCTATATACGTACTTAGGCAAGTCGCTGACCCTCCAGGTCGATCGTGGGCTACCGGCGCAGCCAAGCGCCGCAAACATCAAGTGATCATAGTCGCTTGACCGCCGTTAGCGCACCTGACTCTTCCCGCTGCGTGCACTTGGCGTACCGGTTTGATCGAGCCAGCAGGCCTGGCTGGTTGATCTGGATTGGACAAATACCCGCGCTGGCCTTATGGTTCATCGTGGGTGAAGTTGGGCTAGCCGCGCATCTAACTTCGATGTTGCGACAAACTCAGTCCATTGTGCCTGGTCGGCGGGCCGCGCGCCCGGCCTGCCCGCACGCGGCCAACCGGTCGTGCTGCCCCAAGCTAAAGAACGACGGAGTAGTGATGCTGCAACCACGTTTGGTCACCCGCTTGGGTGCCACCGCTATTGGCGGGGCTGTTCTGGCTCTCACCAGCGCAACCGCCGCTTTTGCTGCCGACGGCGCCAGTCATGGCGGCGAGGCAAACCTGAAACTCCCACCCCTCAATGAAGTGACCGTCTTTGGCGGCCTATCAGGCAGGGTTTTGCTCTACATCGGATTGGTGATCTGCCTACTTGGCTTAGGCTTTGGTGCATTGACCTACGTCAAGCTGCGTGCCCTACCGGTCCACCAGTCAATGCGTGAGATCGCCGAGGTGATCTTCTCAACCTGCAAGGCATACCTGGTCAAACAAGGTCGCTTCCTGCTGATTTTGTGGATCTTCATCGCAGCCGTAATTGTGGTGTACTTTAAGTTCTTGTCATCCTTCAGTTGGGGGCGGGTGTTCATAATCATCGCCTTCTCGCTGATTGGTATGGCTGGTTCTTTCTCAGTGGCCTGGTTTGGCATCCGCGTCAACACCTTCGCTAACGCCCGCACCGCCTTTGCTTCACTGCGCGGCAAACGCTGGGGTGTCCATGAAATCCCGATGCGTTCCGGCATGAGTGTTGGCATGGTTCTGATCTCCCTTGAACTGGTGTTGATGCTGGTCATCCTGCTATTCCTGCCTGGCGATATTGCCGGTTCATGTTTCATTGGTTTCGCCATCGGCGAATCATTGGGCGCGGCCGCACTGCGCATTGCCGGCGGTATTTTCACCAAGATTGCTGACATTGGCTCAGACTTGATGAAGATTGTTTTCAAGGTTGATGAGGATGATCCGCGCAACCCCGGCACCATTGCCGACTGCACCGGCGACAATGCCGGCGACTCGGTTGGTCCGTCAGCTGACGGCTTTGAAACATACGGTGTTACCGGCGTTGCCCTGGTCACCTTCATTCTGCTCGGTGTGCACGACCCCAACCTCCAAGCGATCCTGCTGGTCTGGATTTTCATTGTGCGCGCCGCCATGCTGATTGCCTCAGTGGTTTCCTACCTGATCAACGAGGCGGTAGCCAAAGCCCGCTACGGCAACACCCAGTTCGATTTTGAAAAACCGCTGTCCTCACTAGTGTGGGTGACTTCCGTGGTGTCAATCATCCTGACCTGGGTAATGACCTGGGGTGTGCTCGGTGATCAAAGCTCCGGCTTGTGGTGGAAGCTGTCCACCATCATCTCTTGCGGCACGCTCGCTGGCGCACTGATTCCTGAACTGGTCAAAGTCTTCACATCAACCAAAGCCAAGCATGTCAAAGAGGTGACTAAATCCTCCAAGCAGGGCGGGGCCTCATTGAACATCCTGTCCGGTTTTGTGGCTGGTAACTTCTCCGCCTACTGGCTGGGCATTGCGATTGTTGGCTTGATGGGCATTTCCTACCTGATCTCCAATCAGGGCCTTGATCAGTTCATGATTGCCCCCGCTGTTTTCGCATTCGGCCTGGTTGCCTTCGGCTTCCTTGCGATGGGACCAGTGACCATTGCCGTTGACTCCTACGGCCCAGTCACTGACAACGCCCAGTCTGTCTACGAACTTTCGCAGATTGAAGCCATACCAAACATTGACAAAGAGTTGGGCTTCAAACCTGAGTGGGGTTTGGCTAAGCAAATGTTGGAAGAGAACGATGGCGCTGGCAACACTTTCAAAGCCACCGCTAAGCCCGTGCTGATTGGCACCGCAGTGGTTGGTGCCACCACCATGATTTTCTCAATCATCATGAGCCTGACCAACAAGCTGACCAGCGGGGTGGAAAACCTTTCGCTGATCCACCCGCCCTTCCTGCTTGGTTTGATTCTGGGCGGCGCGGTTGTCTACTGGTTCACCGGTGCTTCCACCCAGGCTGTCACCACTGGCGCTAACCGGGCGGTCGAGTTCATCAAAGGCCACATGAAACTGGACGGAACTTCCACCAAAGCCTCAGTCAAAGACTCCACCCGCGTGGTTGAAATCTGCACCCAGTACGCTCAGCAAGGCATGTTGACCATTTTCCTGGCAATCTTCTTCTCCACCTTGGCTTTTGCTTTCACCGAACCGTTCTTGTTCATTGGCTACCTCATCTCGATTGCCCTGTTCGGCTTGTATCAGGCAATCTTCATGGCCAATGCGGGCGGCGCATGGGACAACGCTAAGAAGATTGTGGAAGTTGATCTTCACCAAAAAGGCACCGCCCTGCACGACGCCACAATTGTTGGCGACACTGTTGGCGACCCGTTCAAAGACACCTCCTCAGTTGCCCTCAACCCGGTCATCAAGTTCACCACCCTGTTTGGCTTGTTGGCGGTTGAACTGGCCACCTCGCTGGAAAACCAGACGCTGGTCCATGTGCTGGCAGCGGTCTTCTTTGTAGTGTCAGCCTGCTTTGTTTGGCGGTCCTTCTACTCGATGCGGATCACCGAAGACGATTCGGATGCCGCTGCTGCTGTGCAGCAACCTGTCAAAGTAGCCTAGTATGTAGGTTAACCAGTGAGTTGACCACCGACTCACTGGACAGGCCAGGGGCCGACAGTCAATTGGGGGGAATTGACTGTCGGCCCCTGTTTTATTTCCCCATGGGGTTTTGCAAGCAACACCCCATGGGGACCCCAGGACTACACACCCCGTAACGTGTCCCCGCTACGCTGCGGTACTTTACGGGGACCCCAGACTTACGGGTTTTGCAAGCAAAACCCCACGGGGCGCCAAGATT
>JAIRPS010000033.1 GCA_031256885.1 Bifidobacteriaceae bacterium
CAACACCAACCAAACCCAACACCACCAACACCATAAACAACACGCGGCGGAACTGTTGCGGCAGGCTAGGTGATGAGGTGAGTGTGCTTGATGCTGGCAACAATGTCATTACCACATGGTACTGCCAAACTGATGGTGGCGAAACAACTCCCATTGCTTTGCTGACCAGCGTCAATATTTCAGGTGGACTGGAACTGTTGTCGCTGGTAGCGAGCCTATTTGTGACTACAGCCGACCCTTGTTTTCCACAACTTGGGCATGGTGTTTTCCGGCTTTTGGTTGGACGTGCGATACTAGTGCCACCCTTGGACAGATCCTTGGGCTCTGTGACACCACGGTGTTGCTGAAAATCCAGACACGGGAGTCAGACAATGACACATTCGCCGTTGCGCCACATTGTGGCGCTCGCATCCGGCATTGCGTTGGTTGCTGCGGGCACGTTAGTGCCGCTCAGCGCCAATGCAGTCCGCCAGCCCGGCGCGGCTGGCGTAGCACAACGGGTTGCCACCGAAGGCATTGTGATGGTCCAAAATGACGATCACACCTTGCCTCTGGTGCCCAACCAAACCGTCTCCTTCTTTGGCCGTACTCAGATTGACGGGTTCCCCGTCGGGTATGGCTCAGGTGGCGACGTGAAAATTGAGTACACCACTAATCTGTTGACTGCTGCCCGGCGTAATCCTGGCATCAAAGTCAACGAGCAGTTGGCAGCCATCTACGACGCTTGGTGCGCTGAACGCAAGCCCGATGACGGTAACTGGGCTAACTGGCCGTTCAGCCATCAGGAAATGCCTTTGGCAGATTCTGTTGTGGAGCAAGCTGCGGCAGTTTCCGACACGGCTGTTGTGATGCTTGGTCGGGCTGCTGGTGAGTCGTATGACCAGCGCTACACCGAAGGCTCATTCTTCTTGACTGATGCTGAGAAGAACATGCTTGCTAAGGTCAACAGCCATTTTGATAAGGTGGTTGTGCTGCTCAACATTGGCAATTTGATTGACATGAACTGGTTGCGTGACTATGAGCACATCAAGTCTGTGCTTTTTGTCTGGCAGGGCGGTCAAGAGTACGGTACGGCTATCGCTTCGGTATTGTCTGGTGACGAATCACCTCAGGCAAAATGCCTGACACGGTTGCCTACGATTACTACGATTACCCCGCTTCCAGTAACTTTGGTCAAACCAACCCGATTTATCAGGAAGACATTTACCTGGGCTACCGCTACTTTGAGACTTTCGCTCAAGATAAGGTGCTTTATCCCTTCGGTTCCGGTCTGAGCTACACTACTTTCAACATTCAAACCCGTTCAGTGGTTCAGGTTGGCAGTGATCAGCTCCGGGCAACTGTGGCGGTGACCAATACTGGTGATCGTTCAGGTAAAGAGGTTGTCCAAGTTTACTATGGCGCGCCTCAAGGTTTACTGGGCAAGCCGGCTAAATCATTGGTCGCTTACGCCAAAACTAACTTGCTTGACCCGGGCGTTACGGAAACCTTGGAAATTACCTGGCAGATCAGTGAAATGGCCAGTTATGACGATGCCGGTAAGACCGGTAACAAGTCCGCTTACGTTTTGGAGGCTGGTGACTACCCGATTTATATTGGTTCCTCAGTGCGTGACACTGTGGTGGCTGGCACCTACCAGCAGGCTGAGCTCGAAGTGACTTCGCAAAAGGTCGAGACTTTGGCGATTGCTGCTGATATGCCTAACACCGCGCAGCGTGACACTTGGCGGAATTTGACGATTCCGGCTGAGAGCGAGGGCGGCGCAGCCACCCCAGCGCCTTATGCTCGGTGGACAGCTAAAGAAGGTCCGAACGGCTCGATTGTGCTTGACAAGTGGACTGATACTGTTCCGTTGACTACCCGCCAGGCTAAGACAGACCGGATTATGGATTCTGTCAATGCGATTGATGAAATTGTGCCGTTGGATCAACTACCAACCGTTCACACCAGTAATCCTCAGTACAAACTGATTGATGTTTACACTGGCCGGGCTACCTGGGCGCAGTTCTTAGGTCAAATGACTTTGACTGAAATTGTTATGCTGTCTTACGGTTTTGGAACCATGGACCCACCCACCTCGGTGCTTGGTACGGCTGGTGTGCTTGGCGGTTACACTGCTGATTTGCAAGAACTTGGTATTACGCCGGAAACATTGGCTGATGGCCCATCTGGTATTCGTATGGCTGAGTCAGCCACCTTGTTCCCGATTGGTACCGTGTTGGCTTCCACCTGGAATGAGCCCTTGGTTGAAGAAATGCTGGCCAAGTTTGGTGCTGAGATGGTTCTGAACGGTACTTCTTCTACTCTTTCACCGGGTATGAATATTCACCGTGACGCTATTTGCGGCCGTAACTTTGAGTATTTCTCAGAAGACCCGTTGCTGGCTGGCACAATTGGTGGCGCTTATGTTCGCGGTATCCAGTCGCAGGGTGTGGCTGCAACACCTAAACACTATGCTGCTAATAACCAGGAAACTTCTCGTGGAAGCGGCAACAGCCAAATTTCTGAGCGGGCTTTGCGTGAAATCTATTTGAAGGCGTTTGAGGTTATGGTGAAAACCTCCAAGCCACGCATGGTGATGACTTCTTACAACATGATTAATGCGGTCAACGCCAATGTGAACTGGGAGCTTGTCAATGGCATGCTGCGCGGCGAATTTGGTTTTGATGGTCTGGTCATGACTGACTGGGGCGGCGCTGGCAGCGGTGACCCAACGGGTTTGACTGGTGATGCTTCGCGTGTTCGCGCTGGTGTTAACGTGCTTGAGCAGGGTAGTACTAACTATGCCACGGTGGTCAATTCGATCAACGCAAGCACCAATAATCATTTGCTGGTGGCTGAGGCTGAGCTTTCAGCTGTTCAGGTGCTCACTGATGTGATGAAGTCTGCCGTGTTCCGCAAAGCTAACCATTTGCAGGATTACAGCTACGCTTCTGGCGAATACGAACCGGCTTACCGTTACTTCCAGGTTGCTAAGCAATCTGGTGGCGATCCGACAGTTGATGCTATTTACCTTGACGGCAATAAGCTGACTGGTTTTGACCCTAATGACATTACTTATTCAGTGTTTACTGGTGATCTGAACGCGCCTTTGCCAGAAGTGACGGCAAGTGCTGCCGCCAGTGTCACGGTAACTGTGACGCAGGCAACAGCGGCGTCGCGCACTGCCATTGTGCTAGCGAAGGCAGCTAATGGTAATGAGACACGTTACCGGATTTCGTTCAATAATGATGTGACTCGTCCGTTGTTCCACCCGCAAGATAGTTCGGCTGACTTGAAGGGTATTGCGATTGATGGTCAACCGTTGTTGAACTTCTACCCCAGCACCTACTTCTATCAAGTGTATGTGGCTGATGCTGCTACTGCTGTTGTTACGCCGCAACTGCCGGCAGGGGTCACTGCTGATGTGACCCGCGACGGTAATACAGTGTATATCCGTTCTGAGACAGCGACGCAAGCCAAGGTTTACCGGTTGTTCCTGACAACCATTGACCCGGCTAAGAAGCCGCAAACCACTGTGTTCAACAGCACTACGCTACCGGCTGGTTGGAATGTCGGTAACCCCACCACTGCGGAAAACGTCCAAGCGACTGCTGACGGTGTGGTAATCAAACCAACAGCGGCGGCATGGGGTCAAGGCGCTGATCCTGACTTGCGTGACTATGTTTGGACTAACGCCCAGGGCAACAATTGGACCATTTCTGCCAAGATTAAGTACGACAAGCTGCCGCTTGGTGCACAATCAGGCGAATTTGGTTTGATGGCTTATGACGGTCTTGATCGCTTTGTTAAACTGAGCGTTCAAGGTTGGCAGAACTTTGCGCAGGGTCCCGCCCGTCAAACTGATGGTGCGCGGTGGCGTTTGCTCAGCTATGTCACGGGCACACCGCAATCGGCAGCCTCGTCGAATATTGCGCTACCAACCCAGCAGAACCCGAACACGTTACCAGCTTTGGAAAACGGCACGGCTTGGTTCCGTTTGGTGAAGGATGGCGATAACTTCTACGCCTACCGTTCAACCAATGGCTCCACCTGGACGGCCACGGCCAGCTTCCAGTGGACGCAGTTGGCTGAGCCAAAGATTGCAGTGTTCAACACGGCTCGTGAGCATGGCGATATCACCAAGGCTCCAACCATTACGGTTGAGTCGGTAACCGTTGATGCTCATACCCCAGCTGATTATCCGGCACCGCCGCTAACGCAGATTACCGCCAACGGTACTACGCAAATGTGGGCGGATTCCGAGTTCTACCGCTACCGTCCAGGTGTGTTCACTAACCTGGCTGGTGCAGCAAACTTTGGCGCAAATGTTGACTTCGATAAAGACCCAACCAGCTCACATGCAACACTAGGGACATCTGAGTTTGCGGGTGCATACTACAACATTTATGTCAACCAGGCTGGTTATTACACGCTGACACCGCG
>JAIRPS010000072.1 GCA_031256885.1 Bifidobacteriaceae bacterium
CCGGGAACTCAATAAACAACCGACACACCAGTTTTATGACCCACCGGCCGGCGATAAGTCACTCATGCATGGCCGAATGCTGCGCCACGCCGTCAGCGACCGCGAACTGGTCGTGTCCCTGGTTGCGCTCTATGCGCAGCACGCCGCCCGGCGTGCCCGCCACAAACAACGTTACGCCACCACTGCCACAGTCTTCCTTTCGTCATCCACCTACCAGGACGGCAGCGACGCCTCTGCCTGCGTAACATTCCCGCAAGCCACCAACGATGGACTGACCATTACCCATGCCCTGACCACCGCCATTCGACACTCCCTGCCGGAACGCGGCTCTTGGTACCGCATTGGTGTTCTACTTAGCGGACTGGTCAGCGCACCGCAACTCCTACTTCAACCACCCATTGAGCACCCTGACCTTGACCAGGCAATAGACCGTATCCGTGACAGGCTCAACCAAGACATCATCGGCTGGGGCCTAGCCGGGTTGCGCAGTACCCAAACCTGGCAGATCGCCGCCAATCACCTTTCCAAACGGGCCACCACTCGTTGGAACGAACTACTCACCCTGACCGTCTAAAAGGTTCAATTAGTTGCCTGGATGCTGCAAAACTGTCTGGTCACTTGCCCAACGATTGGAGTATGGCCGCAGCATTGGCAGCCTGACCGAAATCAGCCGCAACCGCTTTTTCAAGATCGGGGCGCATGTGATCGGCGATATCTTGCTCAACTTGACGGGTTGCCTGCCTGACTGCTTCCCAAAACCCCACTTCAGCCTTACATGTCGCATCCACTACAGCAACAGCAATCTCATCGGCTGCGGCAGAACGATTGGACTTAGCAGTTGAGCTGAAAGCCAAGAAAGCAGAATGTGGATCTGCATAACTGTAACCCTGTTTACTCATACACTCACTCCACTGTTGCGATGCCTGGGTAACAACCGGTAAAGCGCGCGGTTCTTCGTCTAGACGCAGCCATACTGCATCATGGATTGCTGTGATTTCCGCCTCAGGAGGCAAACCTTGATTGAGTGCAGCCTGAAACTCTCCCCAACAACCACCTGACCCCGCTTGATCAGACATTTGGAGATCAATTGGTCCATCCATTGCTTCGTTATACCCATCAGGTGGCGGACCGGCAGTCGGTGTGACAACACTGAGAACAGTGTCCATGGGAACTGCGTGATACCCATATGTTTGCGCCGATTCTACGGTTGACACTCCCCAATATTCATCAAGCAACCCACCATGGTCCGCGCCAGTGCCATCAGCATCATTCACCTGGTATGAACGGTCAACATATGCAAAACCCTTCTTCCGCATACACTCAGTCAAAAAGGCATCCTTGGCCCGCGCGGTGAGTTCATACCGCTCCGGCGAACCAACGTAATACCAGTCAAGCGGACCCGGCGAACTCGCTGCCGGATCGGGGAGCGGCTCATCAGTCGGAGCACATCCGCCCAACATGGCACCAAACAGCAACAAACACCAAAGACCACGCACAGCCCGTAGCGGCATCTGGATTGAAACACACTTTGGCAATGGCTGGATTGGGTTCATGGTGCTGGTTTGAACAAAGTTGCCGCAAATTCTTTCCCTAAGCTGCCCAGGAGTTCGTCTGCCGCTGCAGCGCCTGGTCAAGCACGGGGAGACTACCCATACAAACAACTCTAGTCGGTTGGCCAGGCTGGGTTTCCCCCGCCTTGACGGCTCGGTTGGCCAGGCTGGGCTTCCCCCGGCTTGACGGCTCGGTTGGCCAGGCTGGGTTTCCCCCGCCTTGACGGCTCGGTTGGCCAGGCTGGGCTTCCCACGGCTTGACGGCAATGCTGCTGTGCGGTTTGCCTGGTGTTACGGCTGCAACCGTTGGCTAACCTTGGAGTTCCTATGGCATTTTCTGGGGTTGACGAACCGGACGGTGCTGCAACCGCTGGCTGACCTTGGAGTTCCTACGGCTTTGCCAAAGCGTCGCGCAGCTGGCGCACAGAAAACTGATGAGCAGCTAGGATTCTTCTTGGTTTCGGTGGGTATGCCGTACCCTGGCCGCTGGCCAGCCCCGTAGTGGAAAGCTCAGTCACCATGAAAGTTCGCCCATGCATTTCGGGTTTGTTAGCCGGCTTACTCGCCCTGATCACCCTGATACCTTCAGCTCAAGCGGCTGA
Organism: Bifidobacteriaceae bacterium; assembly: GCA_031256885.1. The sequence goes on from JAIRPS010000072.1 coordinate 2,153, forward strand.
TTTGTCGGTCAGTCCCCGGCCTGTACCACCGATTAACACGGCCTCACGCGAATCGGTTAGCGACGCATACAACAACTTTTTCCTGCCCCTGGTTGAGCAGGTCAATACCAACGGGATTGGCTGGACTGGCTCGGTCGCTAACTGCCTCGCGGGCTCTACCAACGACATCGGGCGAACAATGACTTTGGAAGCGATCAACTACTTCAGGGCAATGACTGGCCTGGGCGCGCTTGCCGAAAACACGACTTTCACCAGCCAAGCCCAGTTGGCGGCGCTTTACCTGGCCGCTAACCCACAGCGCGGCCTGCCCAGCGACCATGTTCTATCGCCCGATGGCGCATGCTACAGCGCGGCGGGTGCCGAAGCTGCGTTGAACGCCAATCTGGCTCAGGGTGTGGTTGGGCCTGAGGCGGTGGCGGCTTTTATTCGTGATGACACTGGAACAGCCAGTCAGGCTAACCGCAGTCGAGTGGGGCATCGGCGTTGGCTGCTTGACCCGGGGCAAACCGAGATTGGTTTAGCCGGTGCAATGGCTGATGACGAGCCTGCTACCGGTTTTACGGTATTGCGCATTGATCCGCAAGCTGACCCGTCAAGCAGCAGTAGTCAACGGTTTCCCAATCAAGGCTATTTTCCGGCAGAGTTGCTCAGCCCCACCACGGCCTGGTCTTATTCGCTGGGACGAGCTGATTTTTCCGCTGCCACAGTCAGTGTCACCCATAATGGTCAAGCGGTGGCGGTGAACCAAAAACCGGTCAGTAACGGGGCGGGGGCTAACACATTGGTTTGGGAGTTGGCTGATTTTGCGACACCGGTTGGTTTAGCGCAAGACCGTTATCAGGTCAGCATTACCGGTATTAGTGGTGGAGCGCGCAGCAG
>JAIRPS010000099.1 GCA_031256885.1 Bifidobacteriaceae bacterium
CCCCAAAGTGGTCTTGCCGGAGCCGGACTCGCCAACCAGCGCCAAAATTTCGTGCGCTTTCAGGTCAAGGCTGACGTCACGCACTGCATGAACTGGCGGTGAACCGATCCGACCGGGGAATTTCACATCGAGGTCACGCACTTCAAGTACTGGTGCGTCCGCGATTTCGGGGGCAGCCACTTCATCCATCACGGCTGGCCGGGGGTGGCCAAGGTGCGGCACTGAAGCCAGCAAATGCTTGGTGTATGGATGGGTCGGATTGGCAAACAGTTGCGTGGCAGTGTTTTCCTCAACCAGTTCACCGCGGAACATCACGGCCACCCGGTCAGCTAAATCCGCCACCACACCCATGTTGTGGGTGATCAAAATAACCGCCGAACCAAGCTGTTCACGCAGGTCATGTAGCAAATCAAGAATCTGTGCCTGGACGGTGACGTCTAGTGCAGTAGTTGGCTCATCAGCAATGATCACTTCAGGATCACAGGACAAAGCCATTGCGATCATCACGCGCTGTTTTTGGCCACCGGACATTTGGTGTGGGAACGAGTGGACACGCACCGCCGGGTCAGGAATACCAACCATCTCCAGCAGTTCAATTGCCCTGGCCAGAGCCTGTTTGCGGGTCAGTTTACGGTGGGCTTGCAAACCTTCCATGATTTGCCAGCCAACCGTGCGCACCGGATCTAAGGCGGTCGAGGGTTCCTGAAAAATCATCGCAATCCGGTCGCCGCGCACCCGCCGCATCGCTTCGCCGCCCAATGAAATCAACTCGGTGTCACCGAGTTTGGCGGAACCATCAATCCGGGCGGTGTGCGGCAGCAGACCAAGCATTGCCCGCGCGGAAACTGTTTTACCGGAACCTGATTCGCCAACTATTGCCAAGATTTCGCCGGGTGCCACCTCGAATGAGATGCGGCGAACTGCCCGGACGGGATCGGCATCGGTCTGAAAAGAAACCGACAGGTTACTGACCGCTAAATGGCTGGTGTGGGTTGGTGTGGTCATTTGGCGGCCTCCTCACCCAACACAACTTCCACCAGTTCGCGCTCATCAGCGGTGGTGGTGCCGCCGCGCGTGCGCAGCAGCGGGTTGAGTACGTCGTTCAAACTTTCACCAATCAGCGCCACGCCAGTCACTAAGAGGACTATGGCAATACCGGGGAAAACTCCGGTCCACCAGATTCCGTTGGCCACGTCAGATAAAGCCTTGTTGAGGTCGTAACCCCATTCGGCGGCGGCCGAAGGTTCAATACCAAATCCGAGGAAGCCCAGGCCAGCCAGTGTCAAAATCGCTTCGGAAGCGTTCAGGGTGACCAGCACGGGGATTGACTGTGACACGTTAGCCAAAATGTGCCCAAACATGATGCGCCCTGGCCTGGTGCCAGCTACTCTGGCGGCATCGACATAGGGTTCCTGTTTGGCGGACATGGTGGCGTTGCGCACTACCCGGAAGTATTTTGGAATAAACACCACCGTGATGGATATGGCGGCTGCCATGATGCCGCCAAATGCGCTGGACCGTCCAGATGACACCATCACTGAAACAATGATTGCCATCAGTAGCGACGGGAAAGCGTACAGTGCGTCGGTGATCAGTACCAGGACACGGTCAATTGGGCCGGCCACGTAGCCGGAAAACACGCCCAGGGGCACGCCGACCACCAGCGAGAGCACTGAAGCCAGGAGCACTACTTCAATGGCGGTGCGCGCTCCGTAAATGATGCGCGAGAACACATCCATTGCTCCGACCGTGGTTCCCAAGAGATGTTCGGCCGATGGCGGAGCTTGGGTGGGGAATAAACCGTTTGCTCCGGCGGTGGCATCGAAAGCGTAGGGGGCTAGCAGGTCAGCGAACAGTGCGATGATCACAAACAGGGCAATGATCGCTAGGCCAATGATTAGCACAACCCGTTGCAGTCCGTGGGTTGAGCGCAGCAGCGCAGCACCGGGGATGCGTCTGCTCCCGCGCACTGGCGGGCTGGACGGTTCGGTGACAATCGGCGGTGGCAGGGCCATGTCAGTACCTCACCCTCGGGTCAACTAGAGCATTGATCACATCGATTAGGAAGGAGCACACTGCTACCACCACAGCTATGGCGGTAACCACGCCTTGTACGGCAACAAAGTCGCGGGCAAGCAGGTATTGCGACAGGGTGAAGCCGATCCCTTTCCACTCAAAAGTGGTTTCTGTCAGGATTGATGATCCAAGCATCAGGGCAACTTCCATTCCCATCACTGTGACCACGGGAATTAGGGCATTGCGGAAGGCGTGTTTGGAGACGACTCGCCGTTCCGTGACGCCACGGGCGCGGGCGGCTGTGACGTAGTCAGCCCGCATTGTTTCAAGCAGGTTGATACGAATTAGGCGTATAAAAATGCCGGCGGTCAACAGTCCCAGGGCAACTGCCGGCAGGACGGCATGTTGCAAAACATCTTTGATGTATGTACCGTTCCCTGAAGCGAGCGCATCTATTATCATAAAATGACTGGTCCAGGGCCGTTTTTCTAAGGCTAACTGGACCTCCGTTGATGATCTACCAGAGAACGGCAGCCAGTGCAAGGTGGCGGAGAACAGCAGCTTGAGCAGCAAACCAACAAAGAAAACCGGCGCAGCATACACTACAACGGCAAAGGTGCGGATTGTCACATCCGGCACCCGGTCATGGAAACGAGCCGCCAACCGTCCCAGTGGCACAGACACCAAGAAAGCAATCAGCATGGCCCAAATCACCAACTCTAAGGTGGCTGAACCATTGGTCACCAACACCTCAGAAATCTTGCGATGATCAGTCAGCGCCCGGCCAAAATCGAAACGCACAATCTGGCCAAGATACTCCACATACTGCGTCAGAATCGGCCGGTCAAAACCGGCTTCTGCCTTCCGCTCCGCTAACTGCGCCGGCGTCAACCGGCCACCTTGAGCAGCCGTGATTGGATCGCCAATCACCCGCATGAAGAAAAAGACCACGGTGACCAAGATCAACACGGTTGGAACAATCAAGACAAGGCGAATTGCCAAGTAGCGCAACAGGGCGCTGCGCGATGACCGTTGGGTTGCCATGACCTACTTTGCCGGTTCAGGCTGTGGGCGGAGCGGCACTAACCGCCCCACCCACAGCAACGTAACTAACTTACTGAATACTGGTTTTACTACTTACCCCAGGCGTCACACACTGCTGTGCTAGCACCAGGCAAACCGTCTGGCACAAAGGAGCACAGCGGCGTATAAGTATCTTTGTAAACCTGTGTGGCCAACTCTTGGCGATCAATTGACGCCGCCACCGCTTGACGAATCGCTGTCTTTTGCTCAGCGCTGTCACCCGGCTGGGTTTCCAAGTTGAACACGATGTAGCGAATCTCGCCACCAGGACCATGCAGAACGCTGACCTTACCACCCTTTTCAAGAGCTTCAATGTCAGTGGGGGCCAGTGAACGGTGAGCCACATCAATGGCACCCTGCTCAATGTCACCCTTCATGTTGGTTTCATCAGCGTAGTACTTGACCGTGGCACCAGCATTCTGCGGCGCACCATGCAAACCCTGGTAATTCGGGTTTGGCGTGTATTCAATCAGTTCGTTCAGCTTGTAGCTGGTGATCTGATATGCGCCGCCAAAAGCTTTAGCAGCAACGATTTCCTCATCCGGCACAAGCTCGGTAGCGGAGAACGTCTGATCATCAACCACCGGGCCAACCGGCGAAGCCAGAACCTGCGGGAAAGTTACATCATTAGCAACACTCAGATTGAAGTTGACAGTCAAATCATCAGGGGTATCAACCGACACCAGGTTACCCAACAGTGAGGAAGGGCCATCCGGTGCGGCAATCGCCACCTGCCGGTCAAAGGTGAACTTGACATCATTCGCGTCCAGAGTATTGCCGTTAGCCCACTTCAAACCGGGCTTGATCTTGCAAGAGTAAACCGTACCGTCGCTCACAAAGTCGCAGGATTCAGCCAGGTCAGGCGTTGGCACCGGGTTACCCGGAGCAAAGCCCAGAACATAGGGGTAAACGTTGTAGTGAACGTTGTAAGAACCGTTGTCGTAGCTACCAGCCGGATCCAGTGCAGTGACTTTATCCGTGGTGCCAAACTTGACCACCTGACCGGAGTCACCAGCTTTTTGGGTTCCCGCAAAGCGGAACTGGAAAGAAGCATCAAGTGTCTCTTGGACACCGGTGACGTCTTTAGCGGTGACGGCTGTCTGAGCACCCTGGAGAATCGGCACAGTCGGCATGTGCTGCGCTAATACCTCTTGCAGCTTCTTCAGCTGTTCGGTGCGAGCGGCCGGGTCGGTGGTGCCGACTTCTTCAACCAGCAACTGGCTGACCTCAGGATCAGAGAAGTGGTTGACCAGGAAGTTATCTTCGGTGAAGAAGGGGGTGAGGTAGTTGTCAGCGTCTGGGAAATCAGGGAACCAGCCAAGCTGGTAAACCGGGTAAACATCAGACACACGGTCCTTGGAGTACTGGACCCACTCGGTTTGTTGCAGGTTAACCTTGAACAAACCGGTGGCTTCAAGTTGCCGCTTGATCGCGTTGTACTCCTGATCAGAGTTTTTACCGTAGTGGTCGCCGTTGTACTGCAGGTTCAGCTCCACGGGGGTGCTGACACCAGCTTTGGTCAGTATTTCCTTGGCCTTGGTGGCCTTTGGGTTATCTTTGGATTCGTTACCGCCGCCACCGGAGCAACCGGCTAGCAGTAGGGCGATCGTTGCCAGTGCGGCAATAAGTACCGCGGGGCGCTTACGGGGCATTTTGTGCCTCCTTGGTTGGCGGGATCAACAACACGCGAGGGCTGACCCCGGTTGGGACCAGCCATACTGAACCCTCGGGGGACCAGCTCTGCCGGAGCCGAAGTTGCAACGAACACTGGTTAGTGATCATGCAACCTCGCGCATGCTTGTGCCATAGACAACACCATTAGGCACCCTCATGGCAAGTCGGACATCGACAATTTACCCCCCGTTTACACTAATCTGGCCCTTTCAGCCAACTTTAGTCTGCTCACTTAATCGCCTTGACCTGCAAATATGCAGCGCGACCCGGCCACTATACAAAGAATTGAGAATTATTCGGCGAATCGCTAGGCTGAACCTGCGATCAACCGCCGTTCAAACACGCTTCATGTTGGCGGGTTGGTCGTCTTTGGTGTTCCAGCCAACCAACGCCGGACACCTGGATTACGCCCGATCCTCTAACACATTAGGAGTAAGCAAATGAATGCTCATACCCCCCGCCGCCAGTGGCGGGTTGGGCGCCTTGCAGTGGCCGTTTTAGCGGCTAGCGCATTGGCCGCGCCCCTGCTGAGCGCCCCCGTGGCCGCCAGCCCAGACCCGTTTGACAGCAGCGTCTTAGAACCAGTTGATCCGCAAAACCCCAAGCGTATGGACGATATGACTTGGGATGATTACACTCCCCTGCCCAACAAACCGGAGTTCCAGTGGAACACCAAAACAACCGGCACTATGCGCGCTTTCAAAGGCGCGATTGTGCTGGTGCGTTTCAAGGACCGCGATTTTGTGGTGACTAACCCAATTGATGACACCAAACCGCTGACCAACCCCAGTTCCAAACTGTCGGCTCCAGTACCCGCCGCTGATACCCCAACTTTCTATAACAATCTGCTGAATGACGCCACCGGTCTGACCGAAGGTGGTCGGCTGAACCAGGGCCGCACTCTCAACGAGTACTGGATGGAACAGTCAGGCGGCCGCATTTCAGTTGAAATGGATGTCTTTGGCCCCTACACACTGCCGGGCGATTACGCCCAGTACGGTTTGAACGATTCTTTCCAAATGCAAGCCCCTCAAACCATCCCCGACCCAGACAACCCCGGCCAGACCATTCGGCGGCCACTGGTTGATGGCTCCACACCAACTGGCAACACCAATGCTGAGTTCTGTCCCCAGAAGTACTACCTTGACCCCCAGTATCGCCTGCCGGTTTGGAACACCACCTCCCGGGCAGTTGAGTACACTCGAAGCGGTTGCGCCGGCAATATCCGCGACGATACTAAGCGTCTGTGGGCGCAAGACCCGAAGGTGAAACAACTGGTTGCGCAGAAGTTCCCAGCACTTGGCGCCGACGCTAAGATTGATCCGTTGGCCTTGTTTGATCAGGTGTTTTATTTGACGGCTGGTCAGGATGAGTCTTCAACTTGGGAAGAGTTTGGTCAAATGCAGTGGACGCAAGCAACTGTGCCGGATGCTTATGGCCCGCCCCGCGAATACGATGACGGCAGCGGCAACCTGGTTGCGAAGAACGGTTACGGCGATATTGTCACCACCAACTGGGCAAAAACCCGCTACATCC
>JAIRPS010000109.1 GCA_031256885.1 Bifidobacteriaceae bacterium
GCCACGCCAACCGCCAACATTGTTGGCCCGCAGCAACGGCTCAAGCCAGTGGAAACCGGCTTATACGGCGTGGTCCTTGATGAGGACAGCCTGCCTGTGGAAGGCGCTGAAGTCTATGCGGTCAGCCTGGGAGAAGAGTTTGACTTTGCTGATGACTCCTCGGCTGAGGATGCGGGATGGTTTGAGGACGTGGAAGAAGTTCCCGGCGAACCAGTCCTAACCAATTCTGATGGCAGCAATGCGCCACTAAGAGAAAGGCCAGCAGGAAAGGCATGACTATGAAACCGTTTCGGATTGTAAACCTATTGCGCATTGGACTGGTGGCAGCCCTGACTTTGACGGGTGTTGGCTGCGGCGTTTCGGTGCAGCCAACACCCGGGAGCGTTACTGCACCAGCGCCGACTGCTCCAAAAACGCCCTGGTATCAGGTAGCTCCCGGGTTTGAATACCAGTACCAGCTTGACCCTGACAAAGACCCGGTAAAATGGGCGCACGTCAGTGCCACCGGTGACCCATTCGTGTACTCACAGGTGCGCAACGCTGACCTGGGCGAAATGTCAACCGCTGAGCTAGCAACGGCCGTATTGACCTCACATTACCGCTCTAATCTGCTGCTTCACAACTCATATAGTCAGGCTATTGAAAGCGTAACAGTTGCATTCAATGGTTTACGCGCATTGCTGCAACGTCCCGATGTTGCTGATGTGTTGCTACCGTTCTATTGCGCAATTTCACTTGATGATGTGCTTGCTGAAGGATTAGACGGTGGCTGGCGGTTGGAATGGTTAGAAATAATCATGGCGCAAAACACAATCCTCGAAAAAGCCACAGCCCAGCAACGTGCCGCAGTTTTCAAATGCGCCATGAAAAACATTGAAACCATGAAGGCAGCAAAAGAGCTTAACTACACGACAACAATGCTCTTAGCTGGACGTATTGCCCTAATGGATCACTCAGCAGATTTACAAAACACTGCCGATGCAACACAAATCCGCCAAACTATCAGCGAACTGGACTACGCCTACTCGGCTCCACTGCTAACCTGGCTGACCAGCCTTGCCAGCACGTAGCCAAAACCTTGAGACAACCAACCACCGGCTGCCGGGCTGTGCCTGGCAGCCGGTGGTGCTTACCTGTTTTGCAGGCCAACCAGACCTCCAGGCAAAGCCATGCGACGGCATCGGACACCAAGGTGACGGTGTGAGGCAATAGACTGGCCATCATGTCTTCGATCACCCGGCAAGAAGTTGAGCGTTTAGCTGGCTTAGCTCGCCTAGCCGTCACACCCGCCGAGGTGGAACGGCTAGCCAGCCAGCTGGACGTGATTGTCGATGCCGTAGCAGTAGTGTCGCAAGCAGTTGACGCAAACGTGCCAGCCACTTCACATCCCCTACCGCTAACCAATGTTTTCCGCACCGACCAGGTTCAAGAATCACTCAGCCAAGATGCCGCCCTGTCCAGCGCCCCAGCAGTTGAACAAGGCCAATTCCGTGTGCCGCAGATTCTGGGGGAGGAGCCATGAGCGCCGAACTAACCCAACTAACTGCCGCTGCTGCTGCTGCAGCCCTGGCCAGCGGTGAGCTAACCTCAAGGCAACTGACCCAGGCGCACCTTGACCGGATCAAGGCCACAGACAGCAAACTCAATGCTTTTGTCAACCTAACTGCTGAGCAAGCCCTAGCCACCGCAGACCAGGCAGATGCTGCTCGCCAAGCTGGGGTAAACCAATCCCCGTTGGCCGGCGTGCCAGTGGCTGTCAAAGACGTGCTGGCCACTCAGGGAACACCCACCACCTGTGGTTCATTAATGCTCGAGAACTGGCGGCCCGCCTACGACGCCACCGTAGTCAAACGTTTACGGGCAGCACTCATGCCAATTGTTGGTAAAACCAACATGGACGAGTTTGCGATGGGTTCCTCAACCGAGCATTCCGCTTTTGGGCCAACCCACAACCCCTGGGATTTAAACCGCATTCCCGGTGGCAGCGGCGGCGGCTCAGCGGCCGCAGTAGCAGCCGGACTAGCACCTTTAGCATTGGGCACCGATACTGGCGGGTCAATTCGCCAGCCCGCTTCAGTCACCGGCACAGTTGGCGTAAAACCAACCTACGGGGCGGTTTCCCGTTACGGGTTGGTAGCCATGGCTTCCTCACTAGACCAGGTGGGGCCATGCGCACGCACAGTGCTTGATGCGGCGCTACTGCATCAGGTGATTGCCGGCCACGATCCGGCAGATTCGACATCACTGGCTGAACCGGTTGCCCCGGTGGTCGCAGCCGCCCACCAAGGCACCAGCGAAGGTTTGGACGGATTGCGGGTGGGCGTTGTCAAACAGTTAGGCGGCGAAGGCTACGAGGCGGATGTGCTGGCCCGCTTCACGGAATCTTTAGACGTTATGCGCCAGCTTGGTGCCAGCATTGGCGAGGTTGATTGCCCCTCCTTTGAGTACGGTTTGGCTGCCTACTATTTGATTATGCCCTCCGAGGCGTCGTCCAACCTGGCCCGTTT
>JAIRPS010000211.1 GCA_031256885.1 Bifidobacteriaceae bacterium
GAAGGTTTAGGTTTTGGTATTCCGGCCAATAACTCTTCCGACCCCCGTCATGGCACCTCAAGCACATCAAACGCCCAGTTCACCACCGGTAACACGGGCGTTTCGGCCTGGCCTAGTTCATTGGGTATGGCAGCAACCTTTGACCCCGCACTGAACAAAACATTTGGCAAAGTAGCCTCCGCTGAATACCGGGCATTGGGAATTGCCACCGCTCTATCACCGCAAATTGACATTGCGACGGACCCGCGCTGGGGCCGTTTCAATGGCACGTTTGGTGAAGATCCGAAGTTGGCTTCCGCCATGTCACAGGCTTATGTGGACGGTTTCCAAACCACTTATGCCAATGCTGACGGTTCAACGCCAGATGTTTACACTGACATTTTCATCGACCGGGAATCCGCCGGTGGCTGGGGCTACCAATCGGTCAACGCAATGATGAAGCACTGGCCTGGCGGCGGCGCTGGCGAAGGCGGCCGTGACGCACACTACAACTACGGCAAGTACGCTGTTTACCCGTCCAATAACTGGGCGGCACACCTGATCCCGTTCGTTGATGGCTCACTCAGCCTCGAAGACGGTACTGATATGGCAACGGCGGTAATGCCTTACTACACCATCTCATATTTGCAGACTCCCGGTTCGCAGCCTAACGACTCCAATGATCCAGCCGCCAAGCTGAACATGGCTAATGCTTACAACGATTACATGATCAATGGCGTATTGCGCGATTCTTATAAGTTCGATGGCGTTGTTTGCACCGACTGGAATGTGGTTGGTCCGGCCACCGGCCCCGGTTTCATGTTTGACACCGACCTGGCTGGCATGATTTGGGGTGTTGATGATCATTACCCACAGTCGCAGGCGATTGACACTGATGGTTCTTTCACCAACATGGCCGAGCGGGCACGCATGCTGCTCGATGCCGGTGTGGACCAGTTTGGTGGCTTGAACTTCACCGCCCCAATTGTTAAGGCATACGACAACGCTACCGCCGCTGACAAGATCAAGCTGAAGAACCAGATGCGTGATTCGGCTTACCGCTTGCTGAAGAACATTTTCCGCACTGGCCTGTTTGAAAACCCGTATCTTGATGCCGCCCAAACTGCCAGCACGGTTGGTAGCGATGTGCTCAAGCAAACTGGTTACGATGCTCAGCTCAAATCAATGGTGCTAGCCAAGAATGACCAAGATTTACTGCCGCTCGACGCCAGCAGCACTAAGGTGTATGTTCCCTCCACGCCTGGTGTAGCAGACCCGACGGCTGATTCAATCACGCCAGATACAGTCACCTTGCTGGAAAGCTATTTCGGTACCGGTAACGTGATCACTGACCCGACGGCAGCAGCTACCGCTGATGTCGCCTTGGTTTTCATGAGTTCGGTCTCCTCAGGCGGCGGTTCGCGCAATAACGGTGTCAACTCGTACTCAGGCATCAACCTGGACTTTGTTGACTACACCGCCAGCACGGCACGCAGCACATCAGTGGCCGGACAGCCCCTGCGTGATGCGGCTGGTGAAGTTATTGGCATGGAAAACCGCAGTTATGTAGGCAAAACCACCCAAGCGGCGACCGGTGGCGGTGGCATGTTTGGTGGCCCGCCCAATGTGGCTGCATCAGCCGCCGGTCAGCTTGGCCGTTTAGCGGCTGCTAAGGCTTCCGGCAAACCGGTTGTGGTGGTTTTCGATGTGACCAACCCGGCTGTGCTCACACAGGTTGAACCAGATGCGGATGCTTTACTGTTCACCTTTGAAACCCAGCGTTCGGCTGCCCTGGACATGCTCACCGGCTCCACCACAAACCTGCTGACCGGCGCTGACACGCCAATTGCGCCCACTGGCTTGCTGCCCTTCCAGTTCCCCAAAGACATGGCAGCAGTTGAAGCGCAAAGCGAAGATTTGCCGCGTGACCTTGTTGTTTATACGGACAGCAATGGCCATAACTATGACTTTGGCTACGGTTTAACCTGGACAATCAACAGCGGTGTGACCACCACTGGTCAAATTGGTGCGGGCGATCCCCGTTATGACACGTATGTCGCAGCCAACACAGTACCAATGGCTAACCCCATCAACATGGGCGACACTGCAAGCCGCTTCTACATTGGCAACCGCCAGTCAGTCACTTTTGACTACGGCTACAAGGTAGCTGCCAGTGACGCTGCCAACAAGACGGTGGCTCTGATTGTTAACAAGAACGACAAAGTTGCCGCACCGCCAAGCGGACGGCCTGGTTACGCCGTGACCGCTTGGCAAAAAGCCGGCGCCAACTACGATTTCAACAGCCCAGTCAGCAGCAATTTCACACTAACCGCCGTGTGGACCCAGCTGGACTTGGCTGCTTTAGACACGCTGCTGGCCACTGCTCAAGCAGTGCCAACTGCCGGTTTGCCTGAACAAACCCAGCAAGCTCTGCAAAGCGCGATTCTCAGTGCCCAGCGTGCCCAGGCTGGTTACGCGGCTAACCAGGCGGCCGTTGATGCGGCAGTGGCTGCTGTTAAAGCAGCGCTACTTGACGCAATCAGTGATGTGGCACCCGGGCCGAGCACTCCAACGCCCACACCGAGCAGCAGCACCAGCGCTCCGCCATCAGGGGCAACCACCCCCGCGCAACAGTTGACAGCTTTGCTGCCGCAAATCACTGGAGCGGTTAGCGCGCAGTCCAGCTACAGCGCAGCAACCTGGGCGGTTTACGCCAAAGCCTTAGCTAACGCGCAGGCTGTGGCAGCTAAACCAGCTGCCACACAAGCCGAATACAACGCGGCGGTGGCTGATCTGATCAAAGCAATCGCTGGTTTAGCTGCCCCGGCTGCTGCGCCAGCAAAGGTGACCACCCAGTCGGTTGCGGTAACCGGTAAAGCCTTCAAAAAGGCAACCAAACCAACCGTCACGGTGACTGTCAAACTGTCCAGCGGTACTGCCAAAGGCAAAGTCACCATCTACGTGGCTAACAAGAAGGTGAAAACTGTTTCAGTGACCAAAGCCACCACCAAGGTCAAACTGAGTAAGAAGTACAGCAAAGCGATCAAGGTCAAAGCCAGTTATGCGCCATCGGCAGCTGCCAACGGCACGGCCAAAACCTCCAAGACTGTCACTGTCAAAGTCAAAAAGTAGGTTACAACCTGGTAAAACAGGTCTAGCCTGCTAAGGGCTAAGCGTTGCGGGGGCACCACCATCAGCGGTGGTGCCCCCGCTGTTTTTAACAAAAAACACCCTCAGCCCAGGCAACATGCCGTTTACACGAGTGGCCCAACCGTGACCAGCCCGTAACCAAGTGGGCGGGCAGTGGAAACCTGTCACGGGCATTATGGCGCGGTACTTGACCCTACGAAAGAAAGGCTGACGATGGACACCGGCGATACCGCCTGGATTCTCACCTCTGCCACACTGGTGCTACTAATGACCGTGCCAGGCCTA
>JAIRPS010000003.1 GCA_031256885.1 Bifidobacteriaceae bacterium
AACTCCGGCACCTCAGCTTTCACCATAGTCCGCCCGCCAGCAATCGACTCAGTACCGGTCAAACGGCCACGCCGCGATGAAAGGTCAGACATGACAGCGCCAACATACTCGTCCTCCACCACAATAGTCATGGTGACAACCGGTTCAAGCAGCGAAACCATGCCAGGCTTACTGGCAGCCTCCTTCAAAGCCAATGCACCCGCCATCTGGAAAGCGGCATCGGACGAATCAACCGAGTGAGCTTTACCGTCATAAAGCGTGACACGAATGTCAACCACCGGATAACCAGCCACCACACCCTTGACCATCTGCGATTTAACGCCCTTCTCAACCGATGGGATGAACTGGCGTGGCACGGCACCGCCCACCACCTTGTCAACAAACTCAAAACCAGAACCAGCCGGCAAAGGCTCAACAATGATGTCGCAAACCGCATATTGGCCATGACCACCAGACTGCTTGACATGACGGCCCTTAGCTTCCACCTTGCCGGAGAAAGTCTCACGCAACTGCACCCGGTAAGGCACCTTGACAATCGAAACACCAAAACGATCCGACAACTTGTCAAAAGTGACCTGCGTATGCGCATCACCCATGGTCCACAAAACCATCTGATGGGTTTCCGCGTTCTGCTCAAGCCGCAAAGTCGGGTCCTCCGAAATCAAACGCTGCAAAGAAGTGGAAAGCTTGTCTTCATCAGCCGCTTTCTCAGCCTTGATAGCCACCGGCAACATTGGTTCCGGGGGAGTCCACGGTGAAGCGATCAACGGTTTGCTGGGATCGGAAACCGTGTCACCAGTTTCGGCGCTACCCAACCGGGCAACCGCACACAAATCACCAGCAATCGCATAAGGGATCGGGCGTTGCGTCGCCCCCAAAGGTGAAGTGACCGTGCCCGCCCGCTCATCTTCACGATGATTTGGTGAACCAGGCGCGCGCGTGCCATGCCCCGCCACATGAACGGTTGCTTCAGAACGCAAAGTGCCAGAAAAAACCCGCACAATCGAAATCCGGCCAACATAAGCATCAGCAGTGGTTTTGACCACTTCAGCCATCAAAGGACCCTTCGGGTCAGGCGACAGCTCAACCGGGTCACCACTGGGTGTGGTGACCTCCGGAATTGGTGAATCAACCGGCGGCGGGAAACCGTTAACAATCAGCCTGAGCAGCGACAACGTGCCAATACCGCCTGGCGCAGCCATTGGCATCACCGGGAAGAAAGAGGCGCTGCGCACAGCCAAAGCCAAATCTTTCTTCAACTGCTGGCCGTCCAATTCGCCACCCTCAAGATAGGTTTCCATGAGCAGCTCATCATTCGACTCGGTCACCAGCGTTTCAATGAAAGCTTCACGGTTGCGTTCAAACTTGCCAACTTCATCACCCTGCGGTCCGCGCTCAACTCGCTCACCTGAAGTGAAATCAACAACTTTGCCGGTCAGCACATCCATCAGCGCGCCGACTTCAGCTTCCGCCTTATACAGCGGCAGCATCAGCGGCAAAACTGAAGCTCCGAAAGCCTGACGACAATCCTCCACAACCTGGTCATAGTCAGCCCGTGGGTTGTCAAGTTTGGTGATCAAAACAGCGCGTGGCAGCTTGACCGCAGCGCACTCATCCCAAAGCAAACGAGTGGCGCCAGAAACACCATCGACAGCTGAAATGGTGAACAAAGCGGCATCAGCGGCTCGGATGGCTGCCCGCAGCTCGCCAAGATAATCGGCGTAACCAGGGGCATCAATGATGTTGATCTTGACGCCATCGAAAACCAACGGTGCCAACGCCGTACCCACCGAGCGGTGAGTTTTATGTTCGGCGTCGTCATAGTCGGTGACGGTGGTGCCCTTTTCAACAGAACCAGCCCGAGGGATCAGCCCAACTGCTGTGAGCAGGCCTTCCACTACGGTGGTCTTGCCCGCCCCTGAACTACCGACCATCACAACGTTCCGGATGGCGTCGGGCCCAGAGGGCATGGGATCCTGTTTGGTGGCCGTGAGGGCCGAGTTGGCAGCAGACATATCTGGCCTTCTTCCTTGACGGTGCTCGAATTGCGAAGGCAAGATTACCGCACTTAGGCCTCCTTGTGCAGACATTTGGCTGGCAAAGCCGACACTTTGTTGCCAGAACTAGGCAACTAGGCAGATCAATGGCAGGATAGAAGCATGGCAATCCGTGACATCCGCATTATTGGTGATCCTGTGCTCCGCACTGCCTGCGATGAGATTCGTCAGATCGACAAGCGTGTGCGGGCGCTGGTTGAAGACCTACTTGAGACGGTTGACATGGAAGGCAGAGCTGGTTTAGCGGCCAACCAGATCGGTGTTGGCCTGCGCGCTTTTTCCTACAACGTGGAAGATGAGATCGGTTACGTCCTCAACCCCAGGATTGTTGAACTATCAACCGAACATCAAGACGGTGACGAAGGTTGCCTCTCCGTGCCCGGACTGTGGTACCCCACCCGCCGCGCGAACTTTGCGCGCGTGATCGGGCAAAACCTTGACGGCAAAGAAGTGATGGTTGAAGGGGTGGGGCTAATGGCGCGCTGCCTCCAACATGAAGTAGACCATCTTGACGGCAAACTCTACTTAGATCGCCTCGACAAGACGCAGCGACGCAAAGCAATGCAGGCTGTTCGTGAGCTGCCAACAGCCGCAGGGTGACAAACTGCCCCAAGATAGGGCATACTTGTTCTAGTGCGCCGCGTGAAGATGCGGTCGGCAGCAGACACCGAGCTGTGGTGTTACTAGGTCGTAGGGGAAGACGTACCTGGTAATTTCATTCGCCACGGCAAGGAGGTTCTGATGTCAGTTGTGACAACGCGCGGCGTGCTTTTTATACATTCATCACCAAGGGCGCTCGCTCCGGCAGTCGAAGCACTGATCAGCGGCGTTCTCGGTAGGCGGGTGTCGATGGATTGGATCGACCAGCCCGCCGCTCCGCTCTGCCTGAGAACCGAGCTTTCCTGGCAAGCCCCGCAAGGCACCGGTGCGCGCCTCGCCTCCGGGCTGCGCACCCGTGGTGAGCAGCGTTTACGTTTCGAGATCACCGAGGAACCGTCACGTGGCAGCGATGGGGGGCGCTGGTCGTGCACACCTGAACTGGGAATCTTCCATCAAATGATGGACGTGCATGGTAACAATGTGATCCGTGAAGATGCCTTACGTGACGCGCTTGACTGCGGCGGCGACCTGATGACACTACGCCGCAAACTCGACCTGGCACTCGGCCAAGCCTGGGATGATGAACTTGAACCCTTCCGCTACGCCGGTGCTGGCGCACCAATTCGCTGGCTCCACCGCGTTGGTTGAACCTAAGCGCTGGTCAACACCAGTGCAACATTGTGTCCACCAAAACCAAAAGCGTTATTAAGGGCAGCCAATTGGCCACTGCGCGGCAAATCAGCCGGGCGGTCGCCCACCACCCTGAGCTCAATACTGGGATCAGGATCATCAAGGTTGATAGTGGGAGGAGCTAGACGATCCCGCAACGCCAGCACTGTAAAAACCGTTTCCAAAGCGCCAGCGCCACCCAACAGATGCCCAGTCATTGACTTGGTGCCACTCACCAAAGCCTGGCATGGCGCACCAGCCGTTGCTAAAGCCTGCGCAATTGCGGCAGCCTCAATACCATCACCCACCGGCGTGGCCGTGGCATGCGCATTAACATGAACAATGTCACTACCGCACAGGTCAGCATCAGCCAAAGCCAACTCAATCGCGCGGCGTTGACCCTGACCGGAAGGATCAGGTGGGGCAACGTCATAAGCATCAGCGGTGATTGCCACACCAGCCAGATTGGCATAAACCGTGGCACCGCGCGCCCGCGCATGCTCCGGCGACTCAAGCACCAACATGGCGGCACCTTCACCCATCACAAACCCGTCACGGCTCAAACTAAAAGGTCGGCTAGCAGCTTGCGGATCATCATTACGCAGCGAAAGTGCCCGCATTTTAGCGAAAGCCGCCAACGGCATCGGGTGAATGGCAGCTTCACAACCGCCCGCCACCACCACATCAGCATGGCCCCCACGAATCAACTGCACCGCCCAAGCCAAAGCTTCCGCACCGGAAGCGCAAGCTGAAGCAGGCGTGTGCGCGCCCGCCCGCGCACCCAGTTCAACAGAAATGTTGGCGGCCGCCGAGTTAGGCATCAGCATTGGCACAGTCATTGGCAATACCCGGTCAGCACCGCGTTCGCGCACAGTATCCCAAGCGTTCAGCAAAGTCCAAACACCGCCGATGCCGGTCCCCACCACTACCGCTAAACGTTCGCCCGGAACTTCCGGGGCACCAGCATCCGCCCAAGCTTCAGCGGCAGCCACCACCGCCGCTTGGGCAGCCGGGTCCAGTTTACGATGCCGCATCGGCGGTAGCACTTGTTGCGGCGGCACCGCTAAACGAGCCGCAAAATGGATTGGTAAGCCGTACTGTTCCAACCACTGGGAAGGCAACGGTTTGACACCAGAAGTGCCAGCTAAAGCTGCCTGCCAGGTGGTTGAAACAGTGCCGCCAAGGGGTGTGGTTGCACCCAGGCCAGTGATAACTGGTGTCATTGATCTAGTTGGCCGCTTTGGCAATGAAGTTGACTGCATCACCAACCGTGATCAAGCTGGGCGTGACGTCATCGGGAATTTTGACGGAAAACTCGTCTTCAGCCAAGGTGATGATGGTCATCATTGACAACGAGTCAATGTCTAAATCATCAACAAACGATTGTTCAGCTGAGATCTGTTCGGCAGGTATGCCGGTCTCTTCAGTGATGATCTTGGCGAGGCCGGTCAGAATATCGGCAGGGTCTAAAGCCATTGGGCTTCCTTTCAAGGTGTCTTAGCTGATTCGGACGAACAGCCACCAAACATCATGCCGCAAAAAGGCGCAACAGTACAGCGCGACGGGCTAACGGATTGTGGCCCAGGAGTTGTAAGGAACCAACTAATTCAGCGCCGACCCCGCCCGGTTAGGCGGGTGCCAGCCCATTCTGGGCCAACTGAAACCGAAGAAGTAGCGTGAAGGCCAGCGGTCTGTGCAGCTTCGGCAATTTCCGAAGGGTCAACATGACCACCGCGACCCGCTTTCGGGGTTAAAACCCAGATCACGCCACCGTTTTCAAGTAGGGCCAGCGCGTCAACCAGCGTGTCGGTGAGGTCACCGTCACCGGCCCTCCACCAGACAATGGTGGCATCACACACATCATCCCAATCTTCATCCACCAGTTCTTGACCGGTGATCTCTTCGATCGCTTCACGCAGATCAAAGTCAACGTCATCGTCGTAGCCAAGCTCTTGGACCAGTTGGCCAGCGGCGAAGCCAGCTTTCTCAGCCACGTCCAGTGAGTCGGTCACTGCCACAGTCTTTCAGCGTACCTTTCTTTGCTTCATGCCGGAGGGCTCCGGCAGGCGGTTGGGTGGGGTGGCTTGCACCCCTAGGGTCACCACGTTAGCCGATTTTGCTGCTTTGTGGCGACCCTGGCTAGGTAGAGTCATCATGATTGGTCATTGCCAGGGTTCGCCAAGGCTTCGGCTGTGGTTGGCCAGGACCGCGCGGAACATCAATGACGCAGGCCACCGGACTGTCAAACACGCTCCTTGTCCGGTTAGCGACGAATGGTCAGTTGTGACTTAGCAAAAATTTTGCTCGGCAAAAATGAGATAGTCACTTTGGCCCCAGCTTGACCTTCGGTGAGAGTTTGAAGGTAGCCTTGCCAGCCCGGTTCAAGGTGCCGCGCAAAGTTTTGCCGGCCGCCTTGGCGGTTACCTTCATCCCTTTGAGGTGAGACAACGGTTTGTTGTCAGTTGGTGTTACCGAAACCACCATTTTGCCGGAGCGAGAAACCTTTGCCGCAATTTTAGTTTTGCTTGGTTTAGCAGGAAGAGCAAATACTTGATCGCACTGACTTGTGTACTGGCCAGTTACAATGTCCCAACGCTCCCAGAAACCTTGCAGATTAGGGTCTTGGAGGTCGCAACCATGCTGTGGCGGTAAATTGTTACGCGGATACTTGCACTGATAATAATGAACATAAACTTCAGGGGATTGTTCATCAATAATCCGCAGTTCATATTCCATCAGGCTGCCACCCGGCGCACAAGTCGGTTTGGGTGAAAGGTCGGTTGTTGTTTGATGTATCGGCAGTTGGTTGGCAGCCAGGGCGGGCTCGGTAGCCGCCAAGCTGGTGATGGTCAAAACAAGAACTAAAGTGCTGGCCAAACTGACAATGCCGAGTCGCTTGGCTGCGCCGGTGATTTGCAACATATGCTCACCTCATCTTTCTGTCTGGTAATTGAGCACAACTTACGTTAGCACGGTTTAGAAGGCTGCGGTGGCAGCCGATCTTGTTGGGGTATCGGCTGGTCGCCGGGCGAATTGATCTGGGGCGGGCTATGCTTCTTGGTATGCCAGGAGCGGATCGCGGACATGCTGTACCTTCAGCAGCCACGTTAGCGCGGCTGCGTCAAGCCCAAGACCAGTTAGCGCAACAAGTATTGCAACGAATTGACGGGGAGCAAGCCTGGCATCGCGGTTTAACAGCTGAGCATCGCGCTTCGCTCAGT
>JAIRPS010000026.1 GCA_031256885.1 Bifidobacteriaceae bacterium
ACCGGGGAACCAGACGTAGGGAATGCCCCGGCGTTGGGCGGCTTGGATTTGCTTACCGTATTTAACGGCATCGGGCGAAATGTCGCAAGCGATTTGGCGGCTGCGCAAAACGGCAGCGACCTGCCGGGAAAGACCACGCGATGCTTCATCGTTAACCGCCACCCAAACGGCTGCTGGCACAGATCGGCTGGCCGTCCATTGGCCACCAAGATGCGCCACTATGCGGCTGACGCCAACCGATAAACCCACACCGGGGAAACGGAACCGCCCAGCCGAAACCAGATTGTCGTAGCGTCCACCGGAACAGATTGAGCCGAGGCCGGGCGCGGCCGCCAAAGTGGTCTCATAAACTGTGCCGGTGTAGTAGTCAAGCCCGCGAGCAATGCTCAGATCAGCCACCACCACGCCGGGCACTTGTTCAGCGCATTGGCTGACCAACTCACCTAACTGAGCTAAAGCTGTGCTCAGTTGGGCAGAAGTCAAACCATGCCGGGCAGCTAACTGTTCAACTTGGTCGACAATGCTGTGATCAGCGGCGCGTAAACCGGCAAGCTCAAGGCAGGCCTTTGCCTGGGCAGGCGTTGCGCCATGCGCCACCAAACCTTCAGCTACTGCGGTGCTACCGATTTTGGCGAGCTTGTCAATCCACTGCAAAGTGGTGGACACATCATCGAGGCCGAGGCTGCGGTAGTAGTTTTCGCACACTTGACGGTGGTTCACCGCAATGGTGAAGGGTCCAATTTGGCAGCTGGCCAGCGCTTCTGCCATTACTAAAGCAACATCGACTTCATGGCTGAAAGCCAGTTGGTCACGCCCAATAATGTCAATATCGGCCTGGTAGAACTCGCGGAATCGGCCGGTTTGGGGACGTTCGCCGCGCCAGACTTTCTGTATTTGGTAGCGCTTGAAGGGAAAAGCGAGGTCTGCCTGATGCTCCAGGATGTAGCGGGCTAACGGCACGGTCAGGTCAAAGTGCAATGCCAAAGTTTTGTTGGTGTAGGCAGCGCCTTCTTCTTGCAAACGCTGGATCACATATACCTCTTTGGAGGTTTCACCTTTGCGCAGCAGATCAGCCAACGGTTCAACCGCCCGAGTGTCAATCTCAGCGAAGGAATGTAACTCAAAAACCCGGCTGAGCTGTTGCATCAAACGCCGTTCAACTAAACGCGCGGATGGTAAATGCTCTGGAAAGCCAGACAAACTGCCTGCCACATTTCCCCCTTCAGTAACTGGATTGGACCGCTTGATTCTAGCCGCTTGGACCGCTGCGACAGGCCGACCCCGTTGTCTATTCGCAAGTGCGCCAGTTGCGGGATCGGTTGACTTGGTGGCACCCCAAACAGTTTGATCCTTGGTTTTGAGCGTTACGATTGGTGGTGACATGCCACCTTGATTGGCAACAGAAAGGTTCAGCAATGAAGCGTTGGCTGATATCACTCAGCTGGCTAGCAGTCATCCCCATGGTGTTATGCCTGTTCAGCCCGGAAAATGCCCGTTTTACAGACCGCTTGACTGGCCTGTCCGAAATTTTTGTTGCGCCCGATGGCGATAACAGCAGTAGCGGCACTTTGGAGCAACCTTTGGCTTCGTTGAGCGGGGCGCGTGATCGGTTGCGTGCTTGGCGGGCAGCCGGCACGCTGCCGCCTGGAGGGGTGACGGTTTATTTGCGTGGCGGCATCTATCCGATCAGCCAAACTGTCGTTTTTGAGGACACCGATTCAGCAACCGCCAGTCAGCCGGTGACTTACCGCGCCTATCCGGGTGAACAGCCGGTGCTCAGCGGTGGCGTGGATATTCCCGGCAGCAAGTTGGCCAACCTTGACTCTGCTGACCCCCACTATTGGCGTTTGCCCACCAGTGCAGCCCGCCAAGCGGTGGTGACGGTTGATTTGTTTGACAATGGGCTGAGTTATCAAGACCTTGACTACGCCAGCAGTTGGTGGCAGTCCGGCAACCATACGGACGCTCCGGAATCTGATTTGGTTGACTACCGCCCCCACCGCATGGTGTTTACACTGGATGAGACGGCTTTACACCCGGCCCGTTACCCCAATTTGGCACCCACCGAGGTGCACAACATTGCCGCCCGCCCGTTTTTGCATGCTTTGCGTTCGGTAACAGCGGGTGGTGACGGGGTGACTAAGGCAGCGTTTGTGATTGATCAAGAACGGGTGAAACACTGGCAATCCTATGAGGATGTGGTGGTTGAGGGACCGTTTACAGCCGTTGGCTATGTTTCTTTTCGGACGCTCATGGAATCGTTTGACCCGGTCACGGCAACGGTTACCTTGGCTAGTGCGCGACCGTGGGCAGCGCTCTATGAGCAAGCCAGCCGTTATGCCTTTGAAAATGTGTTTGAGGAATTGGATGCCCCCGGCGAATACTACATTGATAAACACACTGGTCGGCTCTATTTTTATCCACCAACCGCAGAGTTTGATGGACTGAAAATCGCTCGTTTTGATGGAGATTTCCTGGTTGACCTGACTGATGTTTCATACACTAGTTTCCAGGGGATAGTGTTTGAAAGCAGTAAAGGCTCATTGCTGAAGCTGAGCGGCGGTGAGCATTGCACAGTCAGCCAGTCAACTTTTCAAAACTTTGGTGTTTACGGCATGCGCATTGGCCAAAATG
>JAIRPS010000027.1 GCA_031256885.1 Bifidobacteriaceae bacterium
TAATGGTCAAACGCGAAACGCAAGCGCAGCAGCAAACCACGCTCCAATACACCAGAAGGCACTGCCGGATCACCAACCGCACCCAGCAAAATGGCGTCATGCTCACGCAAAGCCGCCAATTCGGCATCGGGCAAAGTTTCGCCATCGCTGTGCCAGCGGGCGGCACCCAAGGCGAACTGGGAAGTGACCAACTGGTGTGGGCTGTTTGCCAGCACGGCTTGCAAAACCTTGAGCGCTTCAGCCACCACTTCCGGGCCAATACCGTCGCCGCCAATCACGGCCAGTTTGATTGTGTTGCTCATCAAAAATCCTTGGCAGTTGTTTCAACCGGGCCAATCAGCGCGGCAAACACGCTTTTGGCAGATCAGTGGTTAACGCGCTGCTGAACCTTCCACATAGTCGCTGTCAGTTGGTTTAACCCATGCGAAAAGACGCCGCAGCTCACGGCCAACCGCCTCAATCGGATGAGCTTCACCGGCAGCGCGGTGCGCTTTGAAATCTGGCGCGCCGGCGTCTTGATCAGCAATGAAACCGGCGGCAAAGGCACCTGAGCGGATGTCCGCTAAAACCTCAGCCATATGAGCTTTGACTGACGGATCAATTACCCGAGGACCTGAAACATAGTCACCGTATTCGGCGGTGTCAGACACTGACCAACGCATCTTTGAAATGCCGCCTTCATACATCAAATCAACAATCAGTTTGAGTTCGTGAAGCACCTCAAAGTAGGCGATCTCCGGCTGATAACCAGCTTCCACCAATGTTTCAAACCCGGCTTGCACCATGTGTGAAACACCGCCGCAGAGCACCGCCTGCTCTCCAAACAAATCGGTTTCGGTTTCTTCAGTGAAGGTGGTGCGCAAACCAGCTGCGCGCAAACCGCCAATCGCTTTAGCGTAAGACAAAGCCAAAGCATCGGCCCCGCCAGTGGCATCTTTTTCCACAGCCACCAGCACAGGCACTCCGCGACCATCGGCAAATTCGCGGCGCACTAAATGGCCAGGCCCTTTCGGTGCAACCATGGCAACATCAACGCCATCGGGCGCAGTGATGTAGCCGAAACGAATGTTGAAACCATGAGCAAAGAACAAAGCGTCACCGGCCTCTAAATTGGGCGCCACAGCGGTGGCGTAAACACTGCGCGCCACATGATCAGGCACCAGCATCATCACCACATTCGCCCATTTTGCGGCATCCGCCGGGCTGAGTACGGTCAAACCTTCAGCTTCCGCTCGTTCACGCGAACGCGAACCTTCGGCTAAGCCAACTCGCACGTCAACACCGCTGTCGCGCAAGTTCAAAGCATGGGCATGGCCTTGACTGCCATAGCCCAGCACCGCCACACGGCGAGATTGAATGATCGCTAAATCAGCGTCATTGTCGTAAAAAAGTTCAGCCATCAGCTTGTCTCCTTGATTGGTTAGGCGCTACGCACAGCGCGGTCTGCTGCTTTATCGGTCAGTGCTTTAGAACCACGAGCAATACCCACGGTTCCGGATTTAACCAGCTCACGCAAGCCAAAAGGTTGCAAAAGCTGAAGTAGTGCGGAAAGTTTATCGGCTGAACCGGTGGCTTCAATAACCAGCGATTCGGCTGCCACATCGACCACGCGAGCGCGGAACAGGTCAGCAATTTCAATTACTTGGTGACGGGTGGGGCCAACTGCCCGCACCTTGACCAGCATCATCTCGCGCTGAACCGATGCGCGGTCTTCCAGTTCAACAATCTTGATCACGTTGATCAGTTTGTTGAGCTGTTTAGTGATTTGCTCCAACGGTGTTTCGGCCACCTCAGCCACCACGGTGATGCGCGAAATTGCTTCAGATTCGGTGGGGCCAACCGCTAAGGAGCTGATGTTGAAACCACGCCGCGCAAACAAACCAGACACCCGCGTGAGCACGCCAGGTTTGTTCTCAACTAAAACTGACAGTGTATGCTGCGCCATCGGCGGTTACCTCCTGTCCCATTGCGGAGCAATGCCCCGAGCATATTGAATATCATCATTGGATGCTCCCGCCGCCACCATTGGCCAAACCATGGCGTCCCGCGAAACTTGGAAGTCAACCAAAACCGGCTGATCGTTGATGCTATTTGCCTGTTCAATTACCTGGTCAACCTGATTGGCTTGACTGCAACGCAAACCAACGCAGCCGCAAGCCTCCGCCAGTTTAACAAAGTCGGGTATTTGCCTGTCATCGCTACCGGTGTGCAGATCGGTGTTGGAGTAGCGCTGACCGTAGAACAGGGTTTGCCATTGGCGAACCATGCCCAGCGAAGAGTTGTTAATCACCGCCACCTTCAGGGGGATTTGCTCAATCGCGCAGGTAACAATCTCTTGACCGGTCATTTGGAAACAACCATCACCGTCAATTGCCCAAACGCAAGCCTCAGGCCTGCCCACTTTTGCCCCCATGGCAGCCGGCACACCGTAGCCCATTGTGCCAAGACCGCCAGAGTTCAACCATTGACGCGGCTTGGCAAAAGGCAAAAACTGGGCTGACCACATTTGGTGTTGACCAACCCCGGCAGCAAAAATTGCGTCTTCGCCAGCCAGCGCACCAATCCGTTCAATCACGTATTGCGGAGCTAAACGGCCATCGCTGGGCTGGTCATAACCCCTCGGGTATTTTTCCCGCCAGATGTTTAACTGCTGCCACCAAGCTGTCAGATCAGCCGGCCCAGCTTTGGCTTGGCGCGCCTGCAACTCACCCGCCAGGGCAGTGAGGGTTTCGCGGGCATCGCCGACAATTGGCACATCAACTTCCCGGTTTTTACCAATCTCGGCAGGATCAATATCAATATGCACCACTTGGGCATTAGCTGCGAAACTGGCCAAATTGCCGGTCAGCCGGTCATCAAAACGACAACCAACCGCAATGATCAAGTCGCTGTGTTGGAGCGCCGCCACCGCTGGCACTGTGCCATGCATGCCTGGCATGCCAAGGTTCGCCGGATGAGTATGGGGTATTGATCCCAGGCCCATCAAAGTCGTCGCAACCGGTGCCTGGGACAAGCTAACCAGGTTCAGTAGCTGCGCCTGCGCCCCGGCAATAATCACACCGCCACCAGCTAAAATCACTGGTCGTTGCGCGCTGGCCAGCAATTCGGCGGCTTCGCGCACCTGGCGGGCATGCGGCGTTAAACGCGGTTTATAACCGGGCAAATCGAGGTTCTGATCCCAGGCAGGCACGGCCAGGTCGGTTTGCGCCGATTTGGTGATATCAACCAGTACTGGGCCGGGCCGCCCGGTTGCAGCAATGTAGTAGGCGGCTTTCAGTGTGGGGATGATCTGGTCGGCTTGTTTGACTAAAAATGAATGCTTGGTCAGCGGTAAGGTTGCCCCCACCGTGTCCGATTCTTGGAAAGCATCCGTGCCAATCATTGCAGCCGGCACTTGGCCAGTGATGGCAACCATTGGCACTGAGTCCATATTGGCGTCAGCTAAGGCAGTGATCAGGTTGGTGGCTCCCGGGCCTGAGGTTGACATGCAGGTGCCGACTTTGCCGGTGGCATGAGCATAACCGGATGCCGCATGGCCGGCTGCTTGTTCGTGACGCACCAAAATGTGTCGCAGCGAAGAATCGTAGAGCGGATCGTAGGTGGGCAGAATCATCCCACCAGGGATGCCGAAGACTACCTCGACACCCAGATGCTCCAAACCGCGCACGATCATCTCGGCACCGGTCATTGGCTGGGACTCGGTTGTCATTGAGGCCTCCTCAGGTTGGTAGTCGTTGGCATAAAAAAACCCTCCGCATACGCCCGCTTGGGGTAGGAGTGGAGGGTGCGCGCGAATGGCGGCGAGGGCGCTAGCCCGCGCGCACCACCGATACAAGGACCAGATTTCGCAGCACCTGCCCACTATAGCCGCTTGACGGCAGTGCTGTCACATCACGTGCATCTTTTGGCCGATGTCGGACAGTCCGTTTGGTCTGTCATCGCAACTTCTCCGCCGATTTGCCGGACTCGCCACCCCACAATGGCCAGTGCGGTTGGTCTGATCTTCGCAACTTCTCCGCCGATGGCGTAGGCAGGTTTATTTACGCAGGAGGTTGAGGTTGATCTCGAACAGTTGCCGGTGTTTTTTGTTGATCAGGTCGCAGATCAGGCCAATTGCCCAAAGCACGAAGGCGACCACGAGGAACAGCACGGCGACAATCAGTGTGGGGAAACGCAGCACCAGCCCGGTTTCAAAGTATTCCAGCACGGGCGCCAAACCGAGTGCTAAGCCGATCAGGCAAGCGATCAAACCGCCGGTGCCAAAAAAGCCGAGTGGCCTGAACTCGCGCACCATGTTGAAAATGGTCAGCAGTACTTTTGTGCCGTCACTGACGGTTCGTAGTTTGCTCGTGGAGCCGGCTGGTCGCTCACGGAAGTCAATCGGTATTTCCAGCCAACGCATGGACTT
>JAIRPS010000052.1 GCA_031256885.1 Bifidobacteriaceae bacterium
GGTTAGAAGAACTGTTGAGCCAACATTACGGCCAAAGTGTCAAAGCGAATCTGACCATTGACCGGGCGGTAGTTGGTGGCCTGACGATTCGCCTTGGCGATGACCTGATTGATGCAACCGTTTTAGCGCGGCTTGGCCAAGCCCGCCGCCAACTGGCAACCCAAAACCCACCCAATAAAGGAGCAACCAACCATGGCTGACCTGGCTATTCGACCAGAAACCATCCAGGCGGCGCTTGACGCCTTCGTTGAGCAATACCAACCAACCGCTGCTGGTGTTGATGAGGTGGGCCGTGTCACCTGGGCGGGTGACGGCATCGCCCGGGTTGAAGGATTACCCGGTGCCATGGCTAACGAACTATTGGCTTTCGCGGACGGTACTTTAGGGATTGCCCAAAACCTTGACGTGCGCGAAATCGGCGTGGTAGTGCTCGGCGAATACGCTGGCATTGAGGAAGGTCAAGAGGTTAGACGAACCGGTGAAGTGCTCAGTGTGCCGGTTGGTGAAGGTTACCTCGGCCGGGTAGTTGATCCGCTGGGACGTCCCCTTGACGGTCAAGGTGAAATCGTCACCGAATCACGCCGGGCGCTGGAACTGCAAGCCCCCACCGTGATGCAGCGCCGCAGCGTGCATGAACCTTTACAAACCGGCCTGAAAGCGGTTGACGCAATGATCCCGATTGGTCGAGGGCAGCGTCAGCTAATCATTGGTGATCGCGGCACCGGCAAAACCGCCATTGCCACTGATGCAATCATCAACCAGAAAGCCAACTGGGCAACTGGTGACCCAAAACAGCAGGTCCGTTGCATTTATGTGGCGGTTGGTCAAAAAGGCTCAACGATTGCTGGGGTGCGTCGCTCGCTTGAAGAAGCCGGTGCCATGGAATACACCACAATTGTGGCGGCTCCGGCGAGCGATCCGGCTGGTTTCAAATACTTAGCTCCCTACACCGGCAGCGCCATCGGCCAGCATTGGATGTACCAGGGCAAACATGTGCTGATTGTGTTCGATGACCTGTCAAAACAAGCTGAGGCTTACCGCGCAGTTTGCCTACTGCTGCGCCGCCCCCCCGGCCGCGAAGCATACCCCGGCGACGTTTTCTATTTGCATTCCCGCTTGCTCGAACGCTGCGCCAAACTGAGCGACGAAATGGGCGGCGGCTCAATGACTGGTCTGCCGATTATTGAAACCAAAGCCAACGACATTTCTGCCTACATTCCCACTAACGTCATTTCAATCACCGACGGGCAAATCTTCCTGCAATCCGACCTGTTCAATGCCAACCAGCGGCCAGCCATTGACGTGGGTGTGTCGGTTTCGCGCGTTGGTGGTGCCGCCCAGGTCAAAGCGATGAAAACGGTTTCCGGAACACTCAAAATTGATCTGGCCCAATACCGGTCACTGGAAGCCTTTGCAATGTTTGCCTCCGACCTTGACGCCGCCTCGCGCCAGCAGCTAACCCGTGGCGCTCGGCTGATGGAACTGCTCAAACAAGCCCAAGGTCAGCCTGCCCCCACCCATCATCAGGTGGTTGCCATCTGGGCTGGCACGCACGGTTATCTTGACAAAGTGCCAGTTGAGCAGGTCGCCAAGTTTGAGCGCGAACTGATTGAATACTTGCAACGCCACAGTGACGTGCTTGCCCTGATTGAACAAACCGGTAAGCTCGAAAAAGAGGTTGAGCAGCAGTTACGCGAAGCTGTGGAGCAGTTCGTGGAGCAGTTCAGCAGCAGCCTTGGCCTGAGCGGTGCGGTTGAATCAGCCGATGCCGATGCCGCGATTGAGCAAGAGCAGATCGCCATTCCGAAGGCGCGAGGTTAAGCGATGGCCGGAGCACAACGGGTTTACCGAGCGCGCATCAGCTCAACTCAGGCGCTGAAAAAGATTTTCCGCGCAATGGAGTTGATTGCTGCCTCACGCATCAGCAAAGCCCGTGAAGCAGCCGCCCAGGCAGCCCCCTACACTTCGGCTTTAACTCGAGCATTAGCGGCGGCAGCCAGTCATATTGGCAACGACATTGACCACCCACTGCTCAGCGAACGACACGACACTAACCGGGTTGTCATGCTGGTGATCACCGCCGACCGCGGAATGGCTGGGGCGTACAACGCTTCGCTCCTACGTGAAGCTGAACGAGCCCGTCAAAGCCTGATTGAGCAAGGCAAAACGGTTGAGCTATATGTGATGGGACGTCGCGGTATTGGCTATTACACTTTCCGCAACGTGCCAATCAGCCAAAGCTGGCAGGGTGCTTCTGACGCACCAACTTTAGAGATAGCCCACCAGGTGGCAGATGCTTTACTGGAACGTTTCCAAGCCAGCCTGGCCAATGCTGGTGTCAGCGAAATCCATGTGGTTTACACCCATTTCCGTTCAATGGTCAGCCAGCAGCCACGAGTCATCAGAATGCTCCCCCTTGAAGTGGTGGAAGACACTTTAGACCAGCACACTGACTTGTTCCCGCTCTACGAGTTTGAACCATCAGCCCACCGTGTGCTTGACGCCCTGCTGCCCCGGTACATCCGTTCACGGGTTTGGGATTGTTTACTGCAAGCCGCCGCCAGCGAACTGGCTGCCCGGCAACGCGCCATGCACACTGCTACCGACAACGCAGAAGACCTCATCCGCCAATACACGCGCCTGGCCAACCAGGCACGTCAAGCAGAAATCACCTTACAGATTTCGGAAATTGTTTCCGGCGCAGACGCTCTGGCGGAGGCAGCCTGATGCATGTCTTTCTGCCCCAACCAATCAGCGCCACCAATCAGAAAGTGAGCCCAACCGATGAGTGAAGGACTAACTGCCCAAGGCCGGGTTGCCCGGGTAATTGGCCCGGTGGTTGACATCGAATTTCCTTCCGATGCGATCCCCGACATTTACAACGCTCTGAGCGTTGAGGTTGACCTCAGCGCCCAAGGTGAAGCAGTCACTACCATCCCCCTTGAGGTCGAGCAGCATCTTGGTGACAATCTGGTGCGTGCCATTGCCCTGAAACCAACTGACGGTTTGGTGCGCGGTGCGCTGGTCACTGACACCGGTGGCCCAATCAGTGTGCCGGTGGGTGATGTCACCAAAGGTCACGTTTTCAACGTCACCGGTGAAGTGCTCAACCTCAAACCCGGTGAGCGTCTCGAAATCAAAGAACGTTGGGGTATTCACCGTGACCCGCCGGCTTTCGACGCGCTGGAAGCCCGCACCCAAATGTTTGAAACCGGCATCAAGGTGATCGACCTGCTGGCGCCCTACGCCAAGGGCGGCAAGAT
>JAIRPS010000136.1 GCA_031256885.1 Bifidobacteriaceae bacterium
TACCCATGCCTTGCCAGCGTATGTTCAACACGGCGGTGGCACTATTGGGCGGGCAATCCGGGCAGGGCTTATCTAAATCCGTCAAACCAATGCCTGCCAAGCTGGCGTCCAACTGCCAACCAGCCATTTCACTAATGATTTGGGCTCGGGCAGTGGCGCAGCTTGCAGCATCAGCACCAGCCAGCGGCACCTGCCGGAAATCGCCGCTCCCCAGCGCCATCGCTAAGAGATTGGCGGTAGCTGAAGCAGCCGCTTCGGTTGCCGGGTCAGCCACCGTCAACTGCTTCGTTGCGCCCGGTGGCTTAGTGCAACCGGTCAAGAACATCAGTAGGCAAACGCTGAGGCTTAGCCAGGTTTGCGGCCTTTGCTGCCAAGGCTTGCGCTGGACTCGCACATAGATGATTATGCCGCAAATACGCTGCTGGTTTGCGCTCGGTTTAGTTTGCCACTAGCCTTGGTCGGCTTAGTTCGTTACGTGGCCCTGACCCATGAGAAATAACCAGAAAGGTGACATGCGATGCTGATGCGTCTGCTGCGCTCCTACCTTCGTCCGTATCTTCAGCCAATCTGCCTGGTGGTGGTGTTCCAGGCGGTCAACGCAGTGGCTAACCTGTACCTGCCCACGTTAAATGCTGACATTATTGACAACGGTGTGGCCAAAGGTGACTCTGACTACATTTTGCGCATCGGCGCAATAATGCTGGCGGTTGCCCTGGCTCAAGGGGTTTGCGCGATCGCCGCCACCTACTTTGGGGCACGCACCGCCATGCAATTTGGGCGTGACCTGCGTCAAGCTGTTTTTGATCGGGTGGAAACATTCTCCGGCCGTGAAGTTGCGCGGTTCGGTGCGCCATCACTGATCACCCGAACCACCAATGATGTACAGCAGGTGCAAATGCTGGTGATGATGACCCTGATCTTCTTGATCTATGCGCCACTGGTGGCGATTGGTGGCGTGATCATGGCGTTGCGTCATGATGTAGCACTGTCCGGTTTGCTGCTGGTGATTGTGCCAGTGCTCGGTGTGTTCATGGGTTTGGTGATTCAACGCATGGCACCATTATTTAGGCAGATGCAAGACACCACCGATTCGGTCAACCGGGTAATGCGTGAACAAATCACAGGGGTGCGTGTGGTCAGGGCTTTTGTGCGTGACCATTTTGAGCGGGAACGGTTTGAAGGCGTCAACAGTCATCTTAAAGATCTCCAAATACGCATTGGGCGGCTGTTTGTGCTGGTTTTCCCCGGCGTAATGTTGGTAATGAACGTATCTTCAGTGGCAGTGATGTGGTTTGGTGGGCACCGGATAGCTGGGGGAGACATGGAGGTGGGCGGCCTGACCGCCTTTTTGACCTACCTGATTCAAATTCTGATGGCGGTGATGTTTGCCGCCATGATGTTCTTCTTCCTGCCACGCGCGCAAGTCAGCGCGGAACGGGTGACGGCTGTACTGAAAACCGAATCATCAGTGGTTGAAGCGGTGGACGCGGCGACCGAGTTGCCGCAAAGCGGTGAACTGGCAATGGTTGGCGCAAGTTTCCGCTACCCGAAAGCTGAAGAACCGGTTTTGAAAGACATCACTTTCACCGCTCACCCCGGCCAAACGCTCGCCATCATTGGGGCCACCGGCAGCGGTAAAAGCACCCTGCTCAAGCTGATACCACGGCTTTTTGACGCCACTGAGGGGGTGGTTCAAGTTGGTGGTTTGGATGTTCGTGAAATTAGCTTATCCACGCTGTGGTCGCAGATCGGTTTGGTGCCGCAACGTCCCTACCTGTTCAGCGGCAGCATCGCCTCCAATTTGCGTTTCGGAGCAGACCAAGCTTCCGATGACGAACTTTGGCAGGCTTTAGAAGTTGCCCAAGCCCGTGATTTTGTGGCCGCTTTGGAAAACGGTCTGGACGCTGAAGTAGCGCAGGGCGGCACCAACTTTTCCGGTGGTCAACGCCAACGTCTGGCAATCGCCCGGGCGTTGGTTAGAAAACCACCGATTTTCCTGTTCGACGATTCTTTCTCCGCCCTCGATTTTGCCACTGATGCATCATTGCGGGCCGCCCTCAAACCGGTCACCCGCCACTCAACTGTGGTGATAGTTGCCCAACGGGTTTCCACCATTATGGATGCTGATCAAATTCTCGTTTTAGAGGCAGGGCGGATTGTTGGTGCTGGTAAACACCAAGAACTGATGACCAGTTGCCAAACCTATTCAGAAATTGTCTTATCACAGTTGAGTGCTGAGGAGGTGGCAGCATGAGTCAGCCCAATGCAAGCGGTTCAGGCGGGCGGCGCGGTGGTGGTCGGGGCGGGCCGGGCGGTCCCGGTGGCCCACCGGCAATGGGTGGTGCCCCACCGCGTAAACCGCTCAATTTCAAAGCATCAGCTGGCCGTTTGCTTGGCCAGTTACGGCCTGATCGGACACTGGTTCTGATAGCTGTCTTATTGGCAATGGTTTCCACCGGTTTGGCGGTGCTTGGACCAAAAATTCTGGGCAAAGCCACCAACCAGATTTTTGCGGGATTTGTTGGTGCCAAACTGCCCAAAGGAATGACCACCGAGCAGGTGATTGGTGGTATGCGCGCCCAAGGCCAAGGCCGCATGGCGGACATGCTGGCAGGCATGGGTGATCTAGTTGTGCCAGGACAAGGCATCGATTTTAGTCAAGTAGGGCGGATTCTACTAATTGTTTTAGTTATATATGTGGCCTCCGCAATATTGTCAAACATTCAAGGTCGCATTCTCAACGCAGCTATTCAACGAGCCACTTACCGGTTGCGCAAGCAGCTTGAAGAAAAACTGGCCACCTTACCGTTGCGCTATTTTGACTCCCAGCCAATCGGTGACATTTTGTCGCGCGTAACCAACGACTGCGATAACGTAGCTCAAACATTGCAGCAAACCTCCCAACAAATGCTTGGCTCAGTTTGCACTGTGGTGGGCACCTTAATCATGATGCTAACCGTCTCACCATTACTTACCTTAGTGGCGGTGGCAACCTTACCGGTGGTTGGGGTGGTTACCATGCTGATTGCAAAACGTTCACAACCACAGTTTGTGCGGCAATGGGCCGCCACTGGGCAACTCAACGGATTGGTCGAAGAGAACTACACCGGGCATGAACTGGTCAAAGTGTTTGGTCAGCAAGCCAACGCCGCTGAGCAGTTCAAAGAACGCAATAATGAGGTTTACCAGGCTAGTTTCAAAGCCCAGTTCATCTCTGGCGTGATTCAACCAACCATGACCTTCATATCAAACCTTGGTTATGTGGCAATCGCTGTGATTGGTGGGTTGAAAGTGGCTACCGGCACAATGCAGGTAGGCGATGTGCAAGCCTTCATCCAATACTCGCGCCAATTCACCATGCCAATTGGGCAACTAGCTTCGATGACCAACCTTCTGCAATCAGCCATAGCCAGTGCGGAACGGGTTTTTGAAATGCTGGATGCCGAAGAGCAAGCCCCCGACCCTGCTGAACCGTTACGCCTCAGCGAAGTGGAGGGTCATATCGAGTTTGACAAGGTCGATTTCTCTTACGATCCGTCAGTTGAACTGATCAAAAACCTTGACCTGCGGGTTGACCCTGGCCAAACAATTGCGATTGTTGGCCCCACCGGGGCTGGTAAAACCACACTGGTCAACCTGATTGAACGTTTCTACGAAATTGATGGTGGTGCGGTTCGCCTGGACGGCCATGACCTACGTGAAATGGCTCGCGGTGAACTGCGTTCACGCACCGGCATGGTGCTGCAAGACACCTGGCTGTTTGAAGGAACCATTGCCGAAAACATCCGTTACGGCAAACTCGACGCCACTGATGCTGAAGTTCATGCGGCGGCTGAAGCAACCTACGTTGACCGGTTTGTCCACGCATTACCAGACGGCTACAACACGATCATCGAAGAAGACGGGGCAGGCGTTTCAGCAGGTGAGAAGCAATTATTAACGATTGCGCGAGCTTTTATTGGCAATCCAGCAGTACTGATTTTGGATGAGGCGACATCCTCAGTGGACACCCGCACAGAAGTGCTGGTGCAGCGGGCCATGGGCAAACTGCGGATTGGCCGAACCGCTTTTGTGATAGCCCACCGTTTGTCAACAATCCGTGACGCTGACCTGATCCTGGTGATGGAGCAAGGCCAAATTGTTGAACGCGGCACCCATGAGCAACTGTTGGCTGCCCAAGGTGCCTACGCCCGGTTGTACAACGCCCAATTTGCGGGCCGCGACACCTAAAACCTTGCTGGTAACCATCACCGACCCAGCAGATGAGCGCCTGGCTGACTACCGGGCGCTCAAAGACGTCACCTTACGCCGCCGTTTAGAACCCGAACGCGGGTTGTTCATGGCGGAAAGCGCTGAAGTGATAACACGTGCAATGGCAGCCGGGTGTCAGGTGCGTTCATTTTTGATGGCCGAAACTTGGCTGGAACGTCTGGCTCCGGCAATCAACCAAGCCGGACCAACCGTGCCAGTGTATGTTGGTTCGGCTGAGCTGCTGCAAACAGTGGCTGGTTTCAAACTGCACCGAGGCGCCATAGCCGCCATGCAACGCCCGCTGCTGCCAGATTTAGCAACAGTGCTCCATAAGGCAAGACGTGTAGCAGTGTTAGAAAACATAGTGGACCACACCAATGTTGGCGCAATCATCCGCGGCGCTGCCGGTCTAGCGGTTGATTGTGTGCTGGTTTCACCACGCTGCGCTGACCCACTCTACCGGCGGGCAGTGCGCGTCTCAATGGGCACAGTTTTCCAAGTTCCCTGGACACGCTTAGAACCATGGCCGCAAGCGATCACCCAGCTGCGCCAAGCCGGCTTTCTAGTGGCCGCCCTAGCTTTAACCAACGATGCCGAACCGCTTGACCATTTCGCCGCTCACCTCCCCCCCGAACAAGGTTTAGCCTGGTTACTGGGCACAGAAGGCGACGGTTTAAGCACCGACGCTCTAGAACTAGCCGACAAAGTAGTACAAATCCCAATGTCAGGAGGGGTTGACTCGCTCAACGTAGCCGCCGCCGCTGCGGTCGCCTTCTGGACCACCCGGCCAACCTGATCAAGGTCAACTTGATAACTGTGTGCGATACGTCGGCCACCCGGCCAACCTGACTGAGGTCAACTGCATCGGCGAGTGTATTCCACAACCGCTTCTGGGCCACCCAGCCAACCTGACTGAGGTCAACCTGACGACTGTTTGCGATACGCCAGCCGCAGAAGTTGGCATAAACCGCCGCAATCATCTAGACTCTGTTTCGCTGTTTGTTGGCCAAACCAACGCAGCACCCCGCACGGGGCATTGGCGCAGTTGGTAGCGCGCTTCCATGGCATGGAAGAGGTCAAGGGTTCGAATCCCTTATGCTCCACCGAATGGTGGGAGTTCCAACACCACAACCGTCGCACTTCGGTTTAGAACCCGGGGTTGGTTGGGTGTTTAGCAGGTTATGCTAAGATGGATACCAACAGACCCCGCCAGGGCTAGAGCTTCCGCAGCTTCCCCAATACTGGCGGGCTTTCTTTTATATGGAGAACGTCCGTGGCCGACCCAAAGACCCCGCTGGGCATCGTAGCCCAAGTGGAACTGCTCATGCAGCGTGGACTGGTGGTCTGCGGCACTGATGACAAGCTTGGGTTATGTAGCAGAATGTGTGCTTTTTTTCGGGCGTGTTGCGGGTGGTTTTTGGCTGGTTTGAGGGTTTTCGGCTTGGTCGGAACGGTGGTGGCGTGTCGGTGTCCGGCTTGATGGCTGTGCCGGTTTATGGGTGGGACCGTCCGGCCCATCCTTTGCGGTCCCACAGGCCTTCTTCAACGGTCGCGTGAGTGTCGTAGA
>JAIRPS010000167.1 GCA_031256885.1 Bifidobacteriaceae bacterium
TTCCGCCTGGGTTGGTGGTTAGGGTGTGAGCATGTTGGGGTTGAGGGTGTGGCGTAGCACTTGTTCTAGTTTTGCTGCGATCACATCTGCTGTACCACTGTTCAAGCTGCTTAGGATCATGTCGCGCGCTAATGCTGAGGTGGGCACACCCGCGAGTTTAGCTTGGGTCGCCAATGCGTCGTATTGCTGTTTGGTGAGCCGAACTGACAGCACTGTTGGGCTACCAGCACCACAGCGACCTTGGGGACGTATCCCAGGGGCAGCCCCTTGGGTGGCTGCTTCCGCTGAGGCAGCTTCACTAGCTAGCAGCTGGTCGATGTTACTCATGGACACCATGTCTTCCTTCCGTGTAATACGACTGGTCTTTCATGTTGGCTTTAAAAGCTGTGGCACCCCATAGGTGGCCAGTGTCATCTCTTACCGTTATAACTGTGACGATGAAACCAGCACTGTCAGACCAGCTAATGGTTCGTACCGACCGGCCTGTACGTGATGCGTAATCAGGGTCAAAACGCACAGCCCATTCATTGAGGTAAGCCTGATCAGCCCATGTGGTTAAAACATCAACGTCAGTTGAGCAGCCCCTGCTTGACCGTGACTCAACGTGTTCACGGCGTTTAGACCAGTCCGGCACCTCAACCATGTTTACAAGTCTACTACGCTTGGTGTAATGGCGCATCAAAGGCAGATCATTCCGCCTAGGTACGTTGGGCTGATGGCGGAAGGTTCCGCCATCGTGGTTATAAGACTGCTGGTGGAGGCAAAGACTGAGGAGTGTTCGGCATTGTTACGTGAGATGCGGGCTGTGGAGAAGGCGCATCCTAAGTGGGAGCAGTATTGTCACCAAGCCGATGAATGTCATAAACGTACTGGTGGTGAGCTTGATCAGGAAACTTTGGTGGGTATTTTCGCATGTGAGATTATGCCGGGTTTGCAAGCTAAAGCGCAGTGATCGCACAGTTCAGCTAGTGGTTTAGCTTTCGGGTGACATCTGACCAGCCAAGGCGTTGTTTGATGGCGGCAAGTTCGGTTTTGTTAGCGCGGCGAGTCAGGTGTTGGTCATCACGGGTTCCCACCACCTTGAATTCATAGTTCAATGTCAAGCGGGGAAGGCCGCGTTGCTTAGCTAGTTCAACGCATTGATCGGGACCGTTTTGACGGCATTGGCTAGCTATTTCAGTCCATCCGCTGATTGCCTGAGGGTCTGTGGCGCGTGCAGTAATATCCATTGCGGCTGAACGGGTTCGTTCAAGATCGGTTTGTTGGTCAAACATGAAGTTTCCCATGGCGTAGGCGATTAGCTTGTTGTGGTAAACCTCTGCCCTTTGCACCCAGTGTGGATGGTCACCTAACACCATGTCAGCGCCGTTATCTATCAGTTTGCGGTAAGTGTCAGTCTTGATCTGATCAGGCTCTGCTTGATATTCTGCTCCCATGTGCGGAAGCGCTATAACGGGCATCATGTCAGCATATCGTGCAACCACTCCTAATGATTCGGGTGAGGGTATTTGGAAAACACCGTGATAACCACACATTATAAGCGGCAGTTCAGCATTTGCTGCCCGTTTTGCGGCCGATGCCGGGGGTGTTACAGCATCATTTGTGTAGGTCACAGTTGCTGGCACTGTGATCACGTTGCACAGGTCATCTAGTCTGTTAGGGTCATAGTGCCCAAAATATTGTATACCCACTTTACTTAGCTCTTGTTTTGTGGTCGCAAAGCCCTCCTCTCCCTGGTTGTCAGTGTGGTTGTTTGCCAATGTGAAAGCGGTAAACCAGCGTGCGGCAG
Source organism: Bifidobacteriaceae bacterium (assembly GCA_031256885.1). The sequence continues at coordinate 1,790 of JAIRPS010000167.1, forward strand.
CAGGTAAATATTTAGGTGAACAGTTGAAAGATAAAATGGTTTCTTGCTCTGCCGCACTTGGGTTAATTCCTGGCTTGGTTGGGCATTCTAAACCTGTAATCCAGGCATCATAACGCTCCCGGTGCAAAGTGTTCAATTTAGAAAACGGGTACTCATAGCCCAGCTGCGATGCTTGCGCCCAATCGTTCATATGCCGTCCCCAGAAAATATTGCCACCCACCAGCAAGCGTGAAACCAGAGCAACGGGAGGATTGTTGGAAGGTGATGGATTTGGCGTAGCTAGGTTAGTGCTGCTGGCAGTTGGCGCGTTGCTGGAGTTGTCAGTCACGGATCCAACTGTTGGGTGGGCGTTCTGCAAGTTGCTGGTTACCGTAGGCCCGTTCTGGAATGTTTGGTGTTTGGCCACCCAAACAACAGACAGGCTGGTCAGAGCCAAAACAGATAGCCCAATAAGCAGATAGTGCCGTGCTCGGGTGAGTCGTTCGCGCAAATCTGTGATGTGCCGCATACCACTAGTGTAGGTACTTTGTTGCTCTTTTGGCGTGACATGGAAACAACTATTGGGGTGATCCCGTTTACCGCCAGTGTTGCCGCAGGCGGTAACGTTTGGTCAAGCCATGGCAACTTGACCGTGCGTCACCTGCACCAACAGCCGACAGCGGGTAACGTTTGGTCAAGCCATGGCAACTTGACCTCATACATCGAACACCAACACAAGCCGTGTCAAGCACTGGTGAGGTTAGAGCGTGGCCGTGTCAATCACATAGCGATACCGTACTTTTGAATCTACAACATTGTTGTATGCCTGATTGATTTGCTCCCCGCTGATCACTTCAACTTGGGCAGCAATTTTGTGGGCTGCGCAAAATTCAAGCATTTCTTGGGTTTCGGCGAGCCCCGCTAATTGTGAGCCGGCTAAAATCCGGTTACCGCCTGTCAGTGAAGATAGTCGTAAGGTTGAACTGTGTTCTGGCAATCCGACATCGACCAATGCGCCGCCAACTTTGAGACAGCCAATTAGAGCGTCAAGATTAACTGTTGAACCTACAGTGCAAAGCATCATGTCAAAGCTGCGTTTCAAACTTTGTAAAACGTCGGGTTCGTTCAATGCGTAATGCTCTACGGCACCAAACCGTAATGAATCGGCTTGTTTGGCTTGTGTTTGGGAAATCACTGCCACTTCAGCACCCATTGCAGCAGCGATTTGCACAGCCATGTGGCCAAGGCCACCTAAACCAATCACGGCTACGCGTTTGCCGGGAGCGGCCCCCCAACGTTTGAGCGGAGCATAGGTGGTGATGCCTGCGCACAGCAGTGGTGCGGCAGCTGCCAGTTCCAGGCTGGGCGGAATTTTGAGGGCGTAATCCTGCTCAACGGTGATGGCTGTTGAGTAACCGCCAGCTGTGGGCAGCGAGTCACGGCCCAGGCAGTTGTATGTCCAAATGGCGTCATTGCAAAACTGGTGTTGTTCAGTGAAACAAAGCTCGCAGGTGCCACAGGAATCCACATAACAGCCAACGCCAACCTGGTCGCCGATCTGATGTTTGGTGACTGATTGGCCAACTGCACTGACCACACCAGCAATTTCATGTCCGGGAACCAGCGGGTAGAGTGCCTGACCCCATTCACCACGGGCTGTGTGAATGTCAGAGTGGCAGATTCCGCCGTATTTGATGTCAATCAGTATTTCGGTTGGTCCTGGTTCGCGTCGCTGAATAACAGTTGGTGCGAAACGACCGGTAGGGCCATCAATCGCGTATGCGCGGGCAGTTGGCATTAGCTTATCCTTTCGGAGTTGATCAAGGTCAGTTGAGTGACCAGCGGGAACCTTCAGGTGAGTCTTCAATTATCACGCCGGCAGCAGCCAGGTTATCGCGGATCGTATCGGCAGTGGCAAAGTCACGTGCCGTGCGGGCGGCGGCTCTTTCAGTTAGCTGTGCCTCAATCAGTGCTGCTAAGGCGGTTTGGGTGGCATTGTCGTTGGCTGATTGGCTGCACCAGTGTGGGTCAAGTGGATCGAGCCCGAGCACGGCCAGCATGGCACGCGCCTGCGTGAGCGCTTGGCTAGCTACTTGATCGTCGTATTCAGCTAGGGCGGTGTTGCCGCGACGTACCGTTTCGTGGATTACTGCCAGCGCGCTTGGCGTGCTCAGGTCGTCATCCATCGCTTCAACAAAAGCAGGTGGGAGGGGGGTGTGGTTCAGTTCTGCGGTGGGTGTGCGGCCAAACCGCCCACTGCTGCGCTCCACAAAACCAGATAGGCGATCCCAGGCGGCTTGGGCTACAGCAAGCGTGTCAGCATCATCGTTTTCTTCTGTTTGGCTGTTTGAGCTGGTTATTGCCGATGTCGTAGCTTGGCTGGGACTGGTCCATTCGATCATTGAGCGGTAATGCCCGGCGGTTAGTGCATAGCGCAGAACAGCCGGTGGAGCTTGGTTTAGCAGGCTGGCGGCAGAAAGGACGTTGCCAACTGATTTGCTCATTTTGGCCCCAGCTTGGGTAACCCAGGCGTTGTGCAGCCAGTAACGCGCAAAACCTAA
>JAIRPS010000002.1 GCA_031256885.1 Bifidobacteriaceae bacterium
TGGCATCAGTGATCTTGGCAATGTCAAACAGGGTGGTGTTTTGCAGGTCAGCTGCTTGGTTAGGAACAACTGTTTCGCCTGTCTTGGCTGCATAAGGTGCGCCGGTGCCTTCCCAGTCGGTTTCACCGGTTGGGCGTAACACTGTCACTGCGGAAATCTTGTCGCGGTCGAGCGCATACAAAGGATCGCTGGAGGTGACATCAACGCTTTGGGTGACGGTTGAGGCATTGTTTGGGGTAACCCAAGCGCTGAAGTCAAGTGTCACCGTGTTGGCGGCAGCGATCTCAGCTGCTTCACCGTTGTAGGTGTAGAAATTGGCGGGGTCGCTGGTTAGTTCGGGTCCGCTGAGGTTTGGATCATCAAATTCGTTGCGCAGCTGCTCAGTTGTGATGGTCGATGGAACATTGACCAGGCCAGCGACATGAGTGTTGCGCGAGCTGTTGCCAACGCGGATCACGTAATCGCCGCCCTCAAGGGTGTATGCCTGGCTGGTTTCGTCGTAGGAGGCTAGCGAAGTGGTGGGGAAGCTGACGGTGAGTGTTTGCTTGCCACCTGGTGCCAGGGTGTCGGTTTTGGCGTAGCCGGCGAGTTCTTGATACGGCTTGTCTAAACCGGTTTGTGGCGCTGAGTAGTACACCTCAACAACTTCTTTACCGCTGTAAGTTGTGCCGGTGTTTTCAACTGTCACGGGGACGGTGATGTTGTCCGTATCAGCGGTTACGGTGCCCGCAGTGAGCGAGAACGTGGTGTAGGAACCGCCGTAGCCGAAGGGATAGTTGACTACCTTTTCCGGATTGGCACCGCCCAGGGCACCGTAGAAGGAGTCAAAGTAGCGGTAGCCAACGTAAATACCTTCAAGGTATTCCTCGTTGAGTGTGTTGCTGTCAGCATTAGCAAAAGTCGGTGCAGCTGGGTAGTCGGCATAGTTGGCCGCCCAAGTGTCGACAGTTTTGCCCGATGGCGTGACATCGCCTTTCAATACCGCCACCAGCGCTTTACCAGTGTTTTGGCCAAGTTGGCTGGCTAGCACTAATGAGTCGAGGGCGGGGCCGCCATCGGGATCAGTATTGTTTGCGTTGACTTCAGCGTAGAAGGATGTGTCAACCACGCCGCCAACGTTGAGGGCGACCACAACTTGCTTGTAGGTTTGACCAATCAGGGTGATGTTGGCTAGCTCGGTGGCGTTGAGCAGGTAGTCGCCTGCTCCTGAACTGCGGTCGGAGCCTTCACCGGAGTTGCGAGCCAGCGTGTACACCGCAACGTCAGTTGGTGAGGTTGGTTGAACGGTGGTGGCATCAAGGGGTTCTTCTGCACCGGCGTAATCAACGCCGCCGCCCATGAAGCCGCCGCCACCGCTGGGTGTGTCAGCTTTTGCCACCATGGCATCCCAGTAGGCGGAGCTGGTGGTTACCGTGTAGCCGGCATCTTCAAAGCCTTTGCGGACGTTGATGACGGCGCGCTGGTTGACATCGCCAGAGCCGGTGCCGCCTTTGACGGTTTTGTATGAACCCACGCCAAACAAGGCAATGTTGCCGCCGGCGGTCAACGGCAATGCTGCCCCAGCATTGTCAAATAGGACAATCCCTTCGGTGGCAGCCTCGTAGGAGAGTGTGCTGTTGGCTAGCTCCAGGGGTGTTTCATTCGGGGTTGTATCAGCAGCTAAGGCTGCGGGTGCGGCCAGCGCGACGGCCAGGCCGAGGGCGGCCAGAACGGCCGTCTTTTTGTGATGTCTTTGCAATTGCATCAGATGGAAATATCCTTCCCTCATCGTTGATGACCGTGTTGTGTTGTGACCGGTCGGGTGGTTGGCGAAAACCGGTTATGAGGATTGTTCGGCCCACCCGGGTGCATTGAAACACGACCAAACCTCAGTTTGAGACATCTGTCACATTACACCGCTTGACTGCGTGAACGGTGGCGGATAAGCCTGTTAGTTTCCTGGGAATTTGGGCGCGGCGGATTGTCTGGGTGTACCTTTGTGCTTATGCGGATCAGTCAGTTTTGGCAGGCAATGGATACGGTTTTCGGTGTTGGATACAGCCGTTCTTTAGCATCTGACCTGGTGATCGCATCTTTAGGGCAGCGCACTGCTGGGCAGGCGTTAGCTGATGGCCTGGCTCCTCGGCTGGTTTGGCAAGCGGTTTGCGATGCCATGGAAGTTAGTGATGAGCAGCGTTGGCCTTTTCGCGCTGAGCCGCAACGCCGCCCAGTTAATCGCGGCTATTGAATTTGCTGTTTGCTTCAGGCTGCCGATGACGGTGGCTTGCGTTGCCCGACACGCCGTGCGCTGGGATGGTAATTACGAACAAATGTTCTATAGAATGGTTTGCTGTGATGGTTCACTGCTCGGCCTGCAGCGCATCTAGTTGTCCACTGTCCACTTAGGGCAGTAACTAAGGTGACGGTGGTGGGCCGTACAGTGGTCAAGTCAGATCAACCGGTTGGTGTTCCAGCCGGTCAACCAGTGCGGCGGTCCACCCGCCAACCGACCAAGTAAGGAAGTGTGGTAACTATGGCGGCAACGCCAGATCGTGACAAGGCCTTGTCAAACGCCTTAGCCCAAATCGACCGGCAATACGGTAAAGGTTCAATCATGCGGTTGGGTGACCGCACTCATGCCCCCATTGAGGTCATTCCCACCGGCTCAGTTGCCCTTGATGTAGCGCTGGGCATTGGCGGATTGCCGCGCGGGCGGATTGTTGAAATCTACGGGCCGGAATCCTCCGGCAAAACCACCGTTGCGTTGCATGCGGTCGCCAACGCCCAACGGGCCGGTGGCGTGGCTGCCTTCATTGATGCTGAACATGCGCTGGACCCGGAATACGCCCGCAAGCTCGGTGTCAACACGGATGACCTTTTGGTAACGCAACCGGACACCGGTGAGCAAGCTTTAGAGATTGCTGACATTTTGGTGCGTTCCGGTGCCATTGACATTGTGGTGGTTGACTCGGTTGCAGCGTTGGTGCCCAAAGCGGAAATTGAAGGCGAAATGGGTGACAGCCATGTTGGTTTGCAAGCTCGCCTCATGTCACAAGCGATGCGCAAAATTACTGGTGCACTGGCTTCCAGTGGCACCACGGCGGTGTTCATCAACCAGCTTCGTGAAAAAGTTGGTGTGTTTTTCGGCTCTCCGGAAACAACCACCGGCGGCAAAGCATTGAAGTTCTATGCATCAGTGCGCTTGGATGTGCGGCGGATCGAAACTCTCAAAGAAGGCGGTGAGCCGGTCGGCAGCCGCACTCGTGTCAAAGTGGTCAAGAACAAGGTGGCTGCACCCTTCCGCCAAGCCGAATTCGACATTCTCTACGGTCAAGGCATTTCCCGTGAAGGTGGTCTGATTGACCTGGGAGTGGAGCACGGTATTGTCCGCAAATCCGGTTCCTGGTTCACATACGAATCTGATCAGCTTGGCCAGGGTAAAGAAAACGCGCGTTCCTTCCTGCGTGACAACCCCGACCTGGCTGCCGAGATTGAGCTAAAAATTCTTACCGCCCTAGGGATTTTGGCTGATAACCCAGCAGCCGCCCCCAATCAAGAGGCCGCCAAGATTGCTGATATCGCTGATGCGCCCAGCGCCAAACGCGCCAGCTAATGTCCCTCACTGCAACGGCGTCCAACAGCCAAACTAACCCGGTTGAGCAGGCTAAACAGATGGCGCTGCGTTTGTTGACCAGCCGCCCGCGCTCACGGGCAACCCTAGTTACACGGCTCACCGAAAAAGGGGTGGCGGAAGCTGATGCGCAAACGGCAGTGGATCGTTTAGCAGCAGTTGGTTTGGTTGATGATCAGGCGTTGGCCCGCAACCTGGTGCATGATCGCCATACCCAACGTGGCTTGGTCGGTCCCGCATTGGTCCAGGAACTGCGCCGCCAGGCCATCCCCGATGACCTGGCGGCCAATGCCTTGGCCGAACTATCCGAAGAACAAGTGCTGCAACAGGCGGTTAAACTGGCTGCCCGCAAGCTGGCGGCTACCGCTGGCCTTGACAAGACAGTTCAACTGCGCCGCACCCAGGCCTACTTGGCGCGGCGCGGCTACACCATGGCAACCATCAACCAGGCAATAGCCGCAGCCCGCAGCTAACCGGCATGGCCGGTTGGCTGTTTGGCCGGCGGGGCGGTAAGACGTTCACAGGCGGGAAACTGATTGCGTCCCGAGAGGTTAGCTGTTTGGCCGGCGGGGCGGTAAGACGTTCACAGGCGGGAAACTGATTGCAACCCGAGAGGTTGGCTGTTTGGCCGGCGGGCGGTAAGACGCTGGCTATTGCTGATGACTGCATTGCACACTAAGACGCTTCAAAGCATGTATAATCTCTGCCTGACCGTCCAATCCCTGGGGCGCTGCGCATGTGTTCAGCGGCAGTCGCGTCTGCCGCTGATTACGGCAGCAAACCTTTGTCGCATCGGACCTTTGGTAAAACCGAGGAGTCGGTGGTTGGGATTGGAGCGCAAGCGGAGGTATCTCCCACCTGAGTCCCGCTGCTTTGAGCAGCCAGGGGCTGGGTTAGTTCATTGCTTACGGGCATGGGCTGATCGGTGCTTGCCCACCTGCAAGCATCTTGTGGTGTAGGCCTTCGCGCGGCGCGCGAAGGCCTTTTGTGTGCGGTCATTATGTGGTTGAGCTGCACCTAAGCTTAACCAGCAGCAGCGTGAGGAGCCAGAAAGATTATCGAGCCTCGTATCAACGATCGCATCCGCGTCCCGGAGGTCCGCCTGGTTGGACCAGCCGGTGAGCAAGTGGGCATTGTCAGACTGGACGCTGCCCTGCGCCTGGCTGCCGAGTCGGATCTTGACCTGGTGGAAGTGGCACCCGATGCTCGCCCACCCGTCTGCAAGTTGATGGATTACGGCAAGTTCAAATACGAATCAGCTCTCAAAGCGCGTGACGCTCGGCGCAACCAAGCTGGCACAGTCCTCAAAGAGATTCGCTTCCGCCTGAAAATTGATCCGCATGACTACGGCACCAAACGCGGCCATGTTGAGCGTTTCCTCAAACAGGGCGACAAAGTCAAAGTGATGATCATGTTCCGTGGGCGTGAACAGTCACGCCCCGAAGCAGGGGTGCGGCTACTGCAACGGTTAGCTGACGACATCACCGAATTAGGCACAGTCGAATCAATGCCGCGCCAAGACGGGCGCAATATGACCATGGTGATCGCGCCGCTCAAAAAGAAAACGGCACCGCCACCGCGCGTGCGTCAGCGCCCCCAAACTTCCAGCAGCGAACAAACCGACTTCGACCCAGCCGAAATTGAAGCCAGACTCAGCCAACTCTCCGAAGAGGTGATGGCTGACATTTACGAGGATGAACCAGACGAATTAGCTGCGCCATCGGCTGAAAAAAGCGGCCACCTCGACATTAGCCCAGCCCAGGTGGCAGCCAATACTCGGCATCGCGATGAAAGCGGGCGCAGCGCCAATGCTGATGCCACGCCAGAGGCAACACGCAGCCATTCCAGCCGACGTGACCTGCCCAGGCGCTCGGAAGACGGCTCCAGCAGTTCCTCAGCCCCCGGACGTAGCAGCCTGTCATCACGAGATGGTTCATCAGCCGGTGGACGTTCGGGCAGGCGCGGTTCGGGGCGGCCAAGCTCGTCCAGCTCTTCATCTTCAACACGTGGCGGGCGGGGGCGTCCCAGCTACGGTCGCAGTGAAACCACCGACGCCGCTGCTCAACGCACAGCCCCAAGCGGTCCACCAACGCGAACCGGTCTGGCGGCATCACTTTCTGCAGCCAGCGCCGTGATCAAACCGGCTCCCGTCACCGCCAAGCCGGCTCCGCCGCCGGTGCGCCCACCGATCACCGCCAAACCTGGCCCACCACCGGTGCGCCCAGCTGCCAGCAAACCGACCCCGCCACCCGGTTCATCGAACCATCCGGGAAGTTCCCGCTCAGGGCGATCCTCCCGGTCAGGCCGGTCTGGCCGGTCAAGCCGATCCGGTAACTCCACAAAATCTTCTCGGCCTGCCACCACTGGCGAGTCGAGTAAGTCTGACCCAGCCAATGGGTCGGGCACACCGCCAGCCTCAGCCAAGCCCCAGGCCAGCGGATCAGATAACCAGCCAAATGAGGAGCACTGAACGATGCCAAAGATGAAGACCCATTCCGGAAGCAAAAAACGCTTCCGTGTTACCGGCACGGGCAAAATCATGCACGAACAGCCGGGAATGCGGCACAACTTCGAGTCGAAACCTTCCCGGCGGACTCGTCGCCTCAGCCAGGATCAAGTACTGGCCAAGCCTGAGCAGCGGCGCGCCCGCAAGCTCCTGGGCATCTGACCACTGAAGACAAGGAGACTAATACACCATGGCACGGGTTAAGCGGGCGGTCAACGCCCACAAAAAACGCCGCACTGTTCTTGAGCAAGCCTCCGGCTATCGCGGTCAACGCTCACGCCTCTACCGCAAAGCAAAAGAGCAGGTCACACATTCAGGTGTCTATGCTTACCGGGATCGCAAAGCGCGTAAAGGTGATTTTCGGCGCCTCTGGATTCAACGAATCAACGCTGCGGCGCGCGCTAACAACATCACCTACAACCGGTTCATCCAAGGTTTAACTTTGGCCGGAATCGAACTCGACCGGCGCATGTTAGCTGAATTGGCGGTCAACGATCCGCAAACTTTCGCGGCAATCGCCGCCCAAGCCAAAGCTGCATTGCCCAGTGACGTTAACGCACCACGCCAGGCTGCCTAAGTTTGACTGCACCAACCGTCCAACCGTTGGCGACTGAGTGGGGCGGCGACCAGCTGGTTGAGGCTTTCGACATTTTTGACAACCCGCGTTCTGAGCGCGTCAAAATGCTCAAAGCGTTGGCTGGTCGGCATGGTCGTTTCGCCAATGATCCGCGGGTCTTGGCGGAAGGTCCCCAAGCTGTTAAAGAAGCGATCGCTGAAGGTTGCGTGCGCGACCTTTGGCTAACTGAGCAACTGCCTGACGGCCACCGTTTAGCTGAGGCGACTCGTCAAGCTGGTGGCTATGTTCACTGGGCTAGCCAATCGGTGCTGGGTGCCATCAGCCCCGCCAGCCAAGGTGTGGCTGCCGTCGCCGACTGGCCAATACCGCAGCTCAGCGCAGTTTTGACCACGGCAACAGCTCAGGCGGCCAACCAGAGGGCGCAGGCGAGCGGGACGGCATCGGCAAAGAATGTTGCCACCGCGCGGCGCGTGCCCCTGGTGGCAGTGTTTGAAAGGGTGGGCGACCCCGGTAACGCTGGCACAGCGATCCGCGCCGCCGACTGCGCCGGTGCAACAGCGGTTTGTTTAGCCAACGGATCAGTTGATCCGCGCGCCGCCAAGGTGATTCGGTGCTCGGCTGGGTCGTATTTTCACCTGCCGGTTTTCGGTGGGGTTGACTTGGTTGAGACAGTGGCTCAGTGGCGGCAAGCCGGTTGTCAGGTTTTGGCTGCCACAGCCGATGGCGCCGCCGACTTGGTTGATTTGCTGACAGTGCGCGGTGGTTTAGCCGGTTTGCAAGCTGAGACTGCTGCGGGCTTAGAACATTTGACCAGCATTGCTGCGGCGAATCTGGTGAAACCAACGGTTTGGCTGTTTGGCAGTGAAGCTGGCGGCTTAAGCGAAACGGCACGTCAGTTAGCTGACCAAACTGTGCGCATACCGATTTATGGCCGCGCCGAATCGCTCAACCTGGCGATGGCTGCAACAGTTTGCCTGTACGCCTCAGCTTTAGCTGGCAACTAAGTCAAACCAGTAACTTGGTGCGGGGCCGGTTATCTACGCACGGCGGCAGGTTTAGCAACAAACCCCGCACCAGATGCGTTGCCTACTCGTAGGCAACAGCTTGGAGTACGGGCAGGCGAGCGGCGCGCCGGGCTGGCCAAAGAGCAGCCAGCATGCCAACCAAGGCTGCGCCAACCAGCAGCAAAGCCAAACTACCCCAAGGCACTACCAAAGTGCCCAACCCATAATCTGCTAAAGCATGCGGCAGCAGGGCGGCAATCGCGGTGCCTAACAGCAAACCGCACAGTGTGCCAAACAGGGCAACCAGGAAGCCTTCAACTAAAAGCATGTGCTTGAGCTGTGAGCGGCCTAAACCAACTGCCCGCATCAAACCAATTTCGCGGCGCCGTTCAAGCACCGACATTGTCAAAGTGTTCACAATGCCCAGCACAGCAATTATTAATGACAACGCCAAAAGCCCATACACAATGGTCATTTGTTGGTTCACTTGATCAGTGATAATGCTGGCAAAATCATCTTGGCTATAAATTGCTATGCTGTGATAGGGTTCAGCTAGTTTTGTCAGAGCCTGCTCGGTTGCCGCAATATTGCCGCCCGGCTGCACCAAAACGGCTGCCTGAACGGTTTGTATCAAACTGAAAGCCGCCTGGTCAACATGGCGTTCCAGCAAACTTCTGGGCAGGGTGACTGGTACCGAGTAGGCTGCGGCACTAATAATTGCGCCAACCGGCGCGGTAAGGGTAGCGCGATATGGCGTATCGGCAAATAATGCAACAGTTATAAAATCGCCTACTTTCAGCTCATTGGCTTTAGCAAAGTCTTCATGAACAATAACGGCATCACTGGCGCCAGTCAAGGAACCGTCAACCATTTTGACATTCATGGCTTGACTGATATCGGTTGGCTCATTGAGCATACCAAAATAATAGTTGTTAGTGCCAGTTTGATCAATTTCCGGTAAGCCACAATTGTTCAACAAATTGATGGTGATGACTGTAACATCAGGCAGCTTAGCTACTTGCTCCAGCATTTTGGTGGGAACCGGGAGAGCATTACCGGCGTCTTGAATCATCAGATCGGCGCGCAACTCGTTACCAATAACTTGTTCAACTGATGCGTTAGCACTGGCGGTCATCACCAATGTGGTGGCAACCAAGGCGGTGCCCACCAGTAGGGCAGCAGTTGTGTTGGCGGTGCGCCGCAAATGTCGTGTCAAATTGCGACGAGCCAGTTGCCCCAAAGGTTTGAACAGTTTGGCGGGCAGCCAACCAAGCCAGTTGACCATTGGTCGGGTCAACCACGGTGAAAGCATCAAAGCGCTAATGAGCAGCAGTAACGCACCGGCAGCCAAACAAAGCGTTGCCAATGAATCGTCTTGGCTGAGGGCTGAAACAACCAGGCTTGCCACCGCAATGGTCAAGCCAACCAAACCAATCAGGTTGCGTGTTTTCAACGGTTTGTCGCGCACCGACAAAGCTTCACGCAACGCCTCAACTGGTGGAACTTTGGCAGCCCGGCGGGCCGGCAAGCCGGCCGCCAAACAGGTCACCACCAGGCCAAGCACAACCGGTAAAGCAAGCGTCCAGCCGGTGATTGGAACACTGGCTGACAAAGACATGCCAATGGTTGACAATATTCGTCTGATCAGCGATAACAAACCAAAACCAGTGAGCAGGCCAAGGGCCGAACCAACCACCCCAACTAGTGCTGCTTGACCAACAAACCAGCCAAAAATCTGCCTGCGTGACGCCCCCAGAGCGCGCAGCACGGCAGTGTCAGCAATGCGTTGACGGGTAATCATCGCAAAAGTGTTAGCAATCAGGAAACTAGCCACAAACAAAGCAATCAGGGCAAACGCCAGCAAGAAGGTAGTGACAAAACCAAGCATTTGGTTGATTGAATCCTTAGCTGCCTGACGGATCTGCTGTCCTGTAGAAACAGCGCTGCCAACAGGCAGTATGGGGGCAATGGCGGCAGCTAGCTCTGTTTGACTAAC
>JAIRPS010000023.1 GCA_031256885.1 Bifidobacteriaceae bacterium
ACAACGCGCGCAGACGGCACTCCAAGATCGGCTACATGTCCCCGCTACACTATGAGCAACGCCTTGCCGAACAGGCCGAAGGAAACTAGAAAACTGTCCGACTTTTGGGGTCAACCCCAACACCAACTTTCTGCGTTGGTTTGGCGAGCGAAAGCGCAAAAGAGCCGTAAAAGCGTGATCGTGCGTACTAACCAATCAACCTGGCGCGTGGTTTCGCAACCCAAATGGTTGAAGCTTTCTGCCAAACGTGGTGCGAATGGCACAAAATTGACTGTGACGGCTAGTCGCAACCGCAGTGCTGCCCGCACCGGTCTGATTGTGATTCAAGCTGGCAAAGCCAAACAACTTATGGCGGTTGTGCAACGTTCCGGTAGGCGTTGAACGGTTAGTGGCGCTCAACAAGCAATCCGTTGCCAACCGGCGATTGGCAACCGGTGAGCGACCGTATCCGCAGGTAAACCTGGGCAGGCTGGCTTGTTTAGGGTTTCACAATGGACGATCCGCCAGCCGGTTGAGCAGCAACTGGCTCACTCCATGCGTCAGTAAGTAGTTGCGCCAGCCTCCCACTTCATCGAGATACGCCAAGGCATTAGTCATTGCTTCTGGGGGGCTGGCCAGTTCGCGTTGCAGGTGTTCAACAGCTTGAACGCTGCCTGGCACCAAGCCAAGCTCGGCAAGTTGCTTGGTCACTGCTGCCACGCGGCTGGCGGGTTGGCCGGCAGCAGATCGGGCATAATCAGCCACCACCTGCTCGTGGGTTGCCCCGGCTGCGAGCAGAACCAGCGCCACCACCAGCCCAGTGCGGTCTTTGCCGATTGCGCAATGCACTAAAGCCGGTCCGCTGGCTTGCGCAATGGCCGCCACCGCGCGCGCCAACGGACCACCGTTTCGCTGCAGAATAATGCGGTAATAGGAGGTGAATGAGTGTTGTTTGCCTGGCTCACCGATCTGCCCAAAAATCGGTATGGACACGGTAGGGAACCGGTGATGCTGTGTGTTGGCACCTTTTTCAGCAGGGTCGCGTAGGTCAACCACCCGCTGCAAGCCCAGGGCAGCCAGTTGTGCTTTGCCTAGATCTGTTAAGTTGTCAAGATTGCCGGAGCGCACTAACCAGGGGTTTTGCCCGCCGAAGCAGCGCGTGTTGAATGAGCCATCGAGCTTGATCACCTGGGCTAAGGCAGCGGATCGGGAAGGCTGGTTGGTTAGCGCGGTTGCGGGAAGAGCAGCAGGGGGCTGATTGGGCGATGTCGTAGTCAGAGCAGGGTTAGAGGGCTGCGGCGAAGGTGTCGAGTTAGCAGGCGGCATGTGAAAAGCTGTGTCAGCTTTGGGCATTTCCTCGAGTAGTACTGTCATGCTTTCAGCATGCTAGACCAAAGTGAACAGCAGACTAATTCCTGCTTTCAACAGTCCACAGATTGGAGAAACAGTTTTCGCATGTTGGTATTGAGCTGAGCGGTGGTTATCAACAGTCCAGCGAACTGCGCATCCACCTTCCCAAGCCTGCCACCCACCTCAGGTGGTTATCAACAGTCCAGCGAACTGACCTACCTGTTGTCCACAGTTCGCCTGGCTGCTGGTTGCTGATGGCGCATCAGAACATCAGACTGACCGCATGAACTTTCAGTCAACCGCACATACCTTACCGATGCTTGAACCTCAAAAACCGAGCCTGCCTGGCGGCGTTGTTGCTTCGTTGCTTGGGGCTGCTACAGCCACCATTGCTCTGGTGGTTGTGTTGGTTCAAGGTCTGATGAGCGCTGGTGGTCCACCGCCCAAACTGTCTGGTTTAGCGGCAACTTCTTCAACGGCTGCTTCAACAGCTTCAGCTTCACCAGTTCCTTGCTGCGACGGATTGGAAACCCCCGTGCCTCAAGATGATGATTTCCTCGCTTCTTGGGATGCCTACACCGTTTCTGGATCAGGCACCGATGTGGTAACCGATCTGCCAGAAGCTGATGTCTACTTGGCAATGTTTGTGCATCAAGGAGATAGCGGATATGTTGGTTTGTCAGCGTTTGATAAAGATGGTTCGCGCGAGCTATTAGCGCTCTGGCACGGCGCATATGATGAAACTCTCACATATGCATTGTTAGGCGGTGTTGACAAACCTGCCCCCGCAAAATTGCAAATCGAAGCAACAGGTAACTGGCAGATCCGGTTCAGCCCGCTGATAGAGACACCAGTATTTGAACCCGGCGTGGATGTTGATATGTCATTAGCGATGTTTTGGCTTGAGGAGCAACCCACTGACGTTAAAGTTACCGTCAATGGTGAAGCTGGTGGTCGGCTCTCATTAGTGCATTATGATTACACCGAATTTCCCACATACCTCATTACTGATGTACCAGCGCCTTGGAGTGGAACTGTAGTAATACCCCCTGGCCCCGGTTTTCTCGTTGCCGAAGTGCAAGGCGTTAGTTGGCGCATCGACTTAGCCGATGAAACTGAGCCAAGCACAGATAACAGCACTGATCAAGTTAGTAGCACATCCGCTGAAGAGTTTACCAGCCAGTGGGGAATGGCTGGTCAGCAACTTGTTCAAGATGCGACATCCCGTTTATCCACAGTCCAAGAAGCCAGGCCGAACGGCGGCTGCCTCGACCACACCCTGCTGCGATCAGTCAGGTTCAGCGATACCTCCACAAGATGTTTACCGTAATAATTGGGACATTTATGCAGTGACTGGTTCAGGCACCGATGTGGTAAAGGAAATGCCAACAGTTGATACATATATCGCATATTTTCGACACGAAGGGAAAAGTGGTTCTGTCAGACTTGAAGGAATTGACGAATCTGCCGAATATCCGCCTCGGCTGCACCAGCACTGGAATAGCCGCGACGATGAAACACTCACTTATGCGTTTTTGGCTGGATTTGGCAGAACACCACCAACTAAGCTACTAATCGAAGCAACCGGTGATTGGGTTGTCACATTCATGCCCATCACGAAAGCCGAGCAGATCAACCCAGGTGCAGAGGTGAATATTTCGATAGTGTCTGTTTGGGATGCCGAGCAAACAACCAAAATCAAATCAATAGGAAAAAACGAATTTTCAAAAATAACACCTGACGATCCCTATGATCCAGGACACATTTCTGTGGATTTCTACCACTTCTCTGACGAACATCCAGTGCACCCAGTTACCCATGCTCCCACTCCCTTTACGGGTGAAGCACTAATACCTCCTGGTCCTGGTTTTCTGGTAGTTGAAACAATTGCCGCTTCCTGGAGCTTCGAAATTTTAGAAGAAGTTGACCAGGATCTTTCAGACCTCAGTATGCTGACACCTGCTACACTCACTGAACTGGTGCCCAGCCTGGAGACAACCCTCAACCAAGGGGTCCGCCGCAACCGGTGGTGTCGGCCCAACCTGGGACTTGGTACCGGCCTTCGGTTTGACGCAAGCCAGGCCGTAGCCCCTAACCTGCATAGCTTGCCCCGCTACCACATGAAAGGTCACCACCGTGGTCCTGTTTCACACCAACTGGCTGCTCTTCTGCCTACTCATGGCGCTGCTCGGTTGGATTGGACATATGGCTTTACGTAGACGCACAACTGCGGTTGTTAAACGTTGGTTGATTGGTGCCGCCCTGTTCAACGTTGGCTGCTCCACTTGGTTCACCTTTGATCTGATAGCCGACCCAACAATCGACTTCCCGCTTTCACAAAACTTCCCGTTGCACTTTTGCACGCTGATGACCTTCCTGGCAGTGCCAGCCATCTGGTTCAAGTTCCGCCCGCTTCGCGCCTTGGTCTACTTCCCGGGTGTGCTTGGCGGCTTTTTAACACTCTTTTCACCGGCTGAAGTTTATCAAGGCAAACCAATCTTATCGCTCACCACACTTTTCTACACTGTGCATGCCTTCAACGTGATTGTGCCCGTGTTGATGGCATCCTTAGGGATCTTCAAACCGCGCGCCCACGATGTTTGGCAGTCAATCATTTGGTTTATAGCCCTAGCTGCAATAATTCTCCCTGTCACATTAGCCTGCCGTGCTTGGATTGACCCGGGCGCAAACTATTTTTACTTCTTTGACCCTGAAGGTGCCGGTATTTTGGCGCTCTTGTGGGACAAAATTCAAGTACCAGTTCTTTACGAGGCACCACTGCTACCAATTGCCTTGGCAGCCTGCTACGGGCAGTACGGACTGTACAAAGCCGGCAGCGCCATCGGGCGTAAATGGGCTGGTCAAAGACCCTTACGCAAGGTGAGTTGAGAGCGCCGCCTAAGGTTTTATGGAGCGTAACTGGCTTTGATGGTGACAGAGGCTAAGGCTTTGCTGCGCACTGCCTGTTTGAACTGGTCAATCGTTAAATCAAAACCGTTACGCAGTTTGATCTTGCTTTTGAGCGCGTAAACCGTAATCACATAGGTGTGGCGTTTATCGGGCGGGTATGGCCCGCCGTAACCAATGCGTCCATAGTCGTTGATGCCTTGGACAAATTTACTGGCTTTTTTACGCGAAGCATCAGCAGCTAAAGATTTTC
>JAIRPS010000046.1 GCA_031256885.1 Bifidobacteriaceae bacterium
CACTGAATCCCAGCTGTTTTGCAGAGTGGGTCGAAGTAGCCGAGTGCTGTATCACGATATATGCCGAACAATATCCAGCTAAATGAGGTGTATTCGCTTTCCTGGTAGTTTGCGTTGACGCACTCTACGGCGGCAGTGGCAATTTCTTTGGTGACTGCGGTATCGGGATACAGCAGATCAGCACAAGGCCCCTCAGCGGGGTCAACGGCCAGGCTGTTGCTGGCAGCGCTTACGCGGGTGGCTGGGTTGGTTGCCGCTGACAGGCTGGCGGCGGTTTGATCAGGGGTGGCTAGCGCACTGGGTGCGCCAATGCCGAGCGCTAAGGCTGCGGCAAGAATTGGGGCAATCAGTCTGATTGCGTGGGGTTTTTGGATGAAGTGCATCCACATATCTCCGTTCTGACTAGTCATCAGGTAGTGGAACGAGGAACCTCAGGGAGCTTGTGGCCCGGTGGTGTTGGCTGCACATCAGGTCAGCAGCCACTGGGGGCGAAGTCATCAGGGGTGCCATCGCATTTTGTCGGCGGGCATGGCAACTAGGAGTCACCATGCTGACAGACCTCACAATCTAACCAGAAAGTAGCCTGCCAACTGCGAATTGCTGCATGTCAAGGCGCAATAATTTTGGTGGTGGCGAGGTGGCTAGCCAGCCGGCTTGGCCGCTACCAGCTAATGGCTACACCGCATTTTTGTCAGCTTGGGCGCTGTGCGGTGGCGTGAACAGCCCAAACGCTGTTATCAACAAGTGTATGTGAATGAATTGTGGATAGTTTCTGCAAGGTTTTTGCTTCTTCGTTACGGTTACCTGGCCACCAATGCGGTGGTGTGCATTACAACAGGAAGGAAGCACGCAATGATCAACCATCAACGGCAATCACTGCCGAATAACCTCGCCACCGGCAGAGCCAGCGCCACTGCACGCGGTGAGAGCAACCATATCAACCAACCAACCGCTGCCAGCGGCAGCCGAGCCGCGCAACAACTACGCCGATTCCTCGCAATCATCGCCACATTTTGTTTAGCACTAACCGGCCTAATCACCCTCGAAGCGCCAGCCCAGGCAGCTGACCGCACTGACGGGCCATGGGTTGACAGTACGGTCACTCGCTCAATCAAGTTTGACGGTTTGTTTGGCCCAACCAATGGTATGTATGCCGTTGTTGGGAGCAAAACCACAGTGACAATGCCTTGGAGCGACACACGTCCAGATCAATCCAAGAAAATTAAGCTGATTTGCGGCATGCCCGGAGTGCCCAACAATGAAGACCAGACAACAACCACAGCCGGCATGTATTCAGGCACTCTCTCCCTGACCTTCACACCGCCATGGGTTGGCACAATGAACTGCCAAACTTGGTTTGAAGATGCCAATGGGCGTTGGATTGACCAAGGCAGAGTCGTTTCCGTGCCGGTGTGGGATCACTACACGCCAACGTTTTACACATGGCCAATGTGTCGGCAGAACAGTGACCCGACAGATGGGCCAATCGAAAGAGCCGCTGGAGAAGCTTCAAACTGTCGCGTCGGTATACGTCGCGGGAACCAGCCACCAGATTTGCAGGTTTCCATGCAATGGTCGGTTACGCCGCGTCTGCCTGAGAACACCTTGAAGCCTGAGGACGAAACAGCCGTTTTCACACCAACAAAGGCTGGAACATACACGATCAGCGCCAAGATTATTGGCGGTTGGCAAAATGACGGCAACTTGGTCAGGGAAATGGAGATGGTGGTTCTGCCTGCTGTGGGCGACAGCGAAACAGCTGCCATTGAGCAAACAGCCACTGAAGCAATACCTGGTGAGACCGTTGAATTCACTCCGAGCATGAGTGACGCATTCGGAAATGCCATACCTCAAGATCGGTTGCGCGCCACATTCGCCACAGGTAATGCCGGAGATACCTTTGACCACGTCAAGCATACGTTGACCTTGGGTAAGGCCTTAGGGCGGCGCGCCATTGAAGTCTCCATTAACGACACCAAAGGCAGCGACAGCAAAACTGTGACCGCCCATGTCACAGTGGTCAGGCCACCGCAGATTGTGATGGCTGATGAGCCGGCCAGCCCGGTTGCCGTGGTTGACCAGCCGTTCACCTTACCTTTCCAGGTGGCTGGCGAATCGTCTGTGACAGTTACCGCTGATCGCTTGCCGGGTGGATTGAGGCTTCATCAGTCTGATCCCGATAACTGGCGCATTACTGGTCAGCCAACTGAGATCGGTTCATTCCGCATCAACCTGACGGCTTCCTATGGCCGGTGGACCGACACAAAAGAGGTTGTGCTGGTGGTCAGGCCGGAAAAGAATGATCCCAAGTCATCGCCATCGAACAATAATCCTTCTTCAGGATCGAATAACCAGCCCAAGCATACGGTAGACAGCAGTGTTGGAGAATCGCTGATCAGTGGCGGTATTACCGGCCAGGAAATGGCTCAGGTGGCTCGCAATGGTGCTGAACTGGTTTGGGGCGGCGGCGCAACTGTGCGAGTGGGCAGCGGAACCGTGACGGTTGGCGCTGGTAAAGCGAGCGCTAACAAAGGAATCGGTGCACGCTTGGCTGTGCCATCGCACCTGGTTCCCCGCGGTTGGAAA
>JAIRPS010000075.1 GCA_031256885.1 Bifidobacteriaceae bacterium
ATAGGTCTTTGTCAAACATGCGCGCAACTAGATGAGTGCCACTGGGCACATCTTCAACAAAGAGATCATAAATATACGTGTGTCGGTTATTAAAAGTTAGCCCTGAGTCACCGGACCCCAAACTCCGCGACTCCGCGTCAGCAAGTGCCTTAACAAACATATTGCCCGACGAATCAAGGCCAACCGTATAACCCCAATGGTCATACTTAGTCCAAGGATTCGCCTGGGAATTCCAAACATCCGTGCAATCAGGGTCATCAATTTCACATTCAAGCACCCGTGCCAGCAAATACTTAGTTATATCGTCAGGACCAGTCCATTCGGTTTGCACAAACTGGGTGCGGCGGTTTTCTGATCGCGGGCGTAACACCCCCCGGTACCCCTGCTGTAAATTGTCATTAGGTTTGAGATACTGCGGAGTGCCAGCATCTGCATCAGCGGCCACAATCACGCTCAGGCCGGAGGGATCGCGCCAGCAGTGTTGTCCGTCAATCGGGCCGGGCTCGTAACCTTCCGGATGTTCCGGGGTTTTCAGCACATCAAAGCGAGTGGAGAAAATCTCGCCAGTTTTCGAGCCACCAGCCTGGCAGTCCTCGTCCACCGTCAAACCCTGCTGGCCGGTTGCATCCTTGACGGCTGCTTGCCCATCCACTGACGCAGCTGCATTAGCAGCCTCAACCGATACAACCGCATTAGCTGCCGGATCAACTACCGCAACCGGAGCGGCTTGGACGGTTGGCCCAACCAAACCGACGCTCAGAGCCAAACCGGTCAAACCAGCGGTCAACCAACGGCCCCAACGTTGCCGAGCCAGCTGGCGTTCAGCCAAGGGGAGAGGCGGTGCGCCAACCGCCAAAGAACTAGTACTGGATATGCTGCGCGGTCGATCTTTCGTCATCGTCCATCCTTATGAATCCTGCTAAACGAACGTCTAGCAAACTGGTGAACCGACACCCGCTACTGTTGTGGTCGCAATCGCGCACCAAAGCGGACAGCCAAACTGTCAACCTGGGCGAAGAACAGTCAAGGCGAGCCATGCGGCCCACTACTGACTCAGCCATCATGCCTGACAAATTGAACTCTCTCTCTCTCTCTCTCTCTCTCTGTGTCCAAAAGGTGGACAGCGCCGTCAAGCTGCCGCCAGTCGGCAGCTAGCGCGCGGCGAGCCTCCAGCGAAGATTGCTGCTGTTGAGCGCGGTGACCGACCGGCGCGCAGCCAAAATTTTGTAAAACCGGTTGGTCGGTTGGCTAATCTATGTCGGTGGTCTGGTATAAGCTGTGGGCCGATGTGTTTGCTGCCTGGCATGGCAGCCCAGCCGAGACAATGAAGGAGGTTGCCAGTGATGCGCTTGGCGCTGCTACCGCTGCTGGCGCAAAGCTCTGAGGGGGGCATGGAAGTACCCTCGCTTGATGAGCTCTTCCCCGCCCCCTTTGCCTTTGCTGGATCAAACTTCTTTGAACTGAACCGCTTATCACTGGTGCGTCTGATCGCGGGCGCTTTGATTGTGGTCTTGATGCTGCTCGGGGCGCGTGCCAGCCGCTTGCTGCCGGGGCGCGGCGGCAACATTTTCGAGTTGGCCATGGGTTTTGTGCATAAGCAGATTGCGGTTGAGATCCTTGGTGAACAAGCTGGTCGGCGGTACCTGCCGCTGCTCGCTACGCTGTTTTTCACAGTGCTGGGCATGAACATTACCGGTGTGATTCCGCTGCTCAATGTGGCCTCAACCTCGCTGGTGGCGATGCCGCTGCTGATGGCTTTGACGGCCTTTGTGGCCTTCAATGTGGCTGGTATCAAAGCGCATGGGGCGGGCGGTTTTTATAAGTCAGCGCTCTTCCCCAAAGGTGCACCAAAGTTCATATACATCATTTTGACGCCGATTGAGCTGCTCTCCACCTTTGTGCTGCGCCCAGTCACCCTGACCATCCGGTTGATGGCCAATATGATCTCCGGCCATTTTTTACTGGCAGCCTTCTTCACCATGACCAACTACCTCCTGGTATCAGCCACAGGAGCATTGAAACCGCTGGCTGTGCTGCCTTTTGCGGCAGCTTTTGCCTTCACTTTATTTGAGATTTTTGTGGCAGCATTGCAAGCCTACATTTTTACCTTGCTGACTGCTGTCTACATCTCCTTGTCCAAGGAGGCTCACTGATGGACCGGTTGCCAAACGTGCTACACCACCGCGCAGCCACGCTCAAACACGGCACAGTTGTGCTACACCACCGCAGAGATAGGAACCACTATGAACACACTCGCTGAACTGAGCGGCAATATTGCCACAGTCGGCTACGGTCTGGCCACCCTTGGCCCCGGTATTGGCTTGGGCTTGCTTGTTGCCAAAACCCAGGAATCAACTGCTCGCCAACCAGAAGTTGGCAGCCTGCTGCGCACCAATATGTTCATTGGCGCAGCCTTGGTTGAAGCACTCGGCTTGATCGGCCTAGTCGCCGGCTTCCTGTTCACCTAAACGCCATGATCCTCGCATCAGGTGCCCCTGAGGGCGCTGGTCTGTTCATTCCGCCGCTCCACGAAATCGTCATCTCGGCAGTGATTTTCGCGGTGGTCGCTTGGGTGGTCGCCAAAAAAGCAGTGCCAGCCTTTTTGCGGACGCTGGACGAGCGCACAGCCAAGATTGCTGGTGGCTTACGTCAAGCTGAAGAAGCGGAAGAACGCATCGCCTTGGAACGCCAGCAGTGGCGTGCTGAACTGGAACAAGAACGCAACACCATTGCCGGACTGCTTGAACAAGCCAGGGCCGATGCTGCCAGCATTGTGGCAGACGCCCAAAACCAAGCCAGACAGGAAGCTGAACGGATCATTGCGGCTGCGCAAAGCCAAGTGGCAGCCGAAACCAAAAAGGCTGAAGAAACCTTGCGTTTGCAAGTTGGCGGTTTAGCCACCAGCCTGGCCGGGCAGATCATTGGCGAGGCGCTAGCCGACCAAGCTTTGGCTGATCGAGTGATCGACCGTTTCCTCGATGACCTGGCCAATTCCCTGGAACAAGAAACCGCTCAGCCGGCTCACCGTCCCGGGTTGAGGTAGTCACCATGCGCGGCAGTTCCCAAACATCACTGGACCAAGCAAAAGCCATCTTGGACAGCGATTTCGCTGCGCCTACACTGGCCCAGCAACTGTCCAGCACGCTGTTTGGTCTGCTTGATGCCTTAGACAGTGCACCGGCTTTAGGGCGTTTATTAGCAAACCCCAACCGGCCAGTTGCCGCCAAAACTGGGGTGATCAAACAAATCCTGGCTGAGCAAAGCCCGGCAGTGGTCGGTTTTGCCGAACACTTGGTTAGAGCGCGCTGGTCGCATGATGCTGACTTAGCTGAAGCCGTTGAACAACTGGCAGTGGCGGCCAGTTTGAACGTTATTACCAGCAATGACGGTTCACTGATGGCATTTGAGCAAGCTGTTTTTGATTTTGACCGGCTCTGCGCCGCGCACTGTCCATTGCGCCTGGCCCTGGCTGATCCGCAAGCACCGCCAGCGGCTGGTCGCCAACTAGTTGAGCAACTATCCGGCTTGACTGGGGTAAGCCTGAGCTTGCTGCAACGCGCCGTATTGCAGCGGCGTGGGCGTTCATTAGCGGCCAGTTTGCTGCATCTTGGTCAAACCACTGCTGCTCGCCGCGGGCGTTTGATTGCTCAGGTAACAGCCGGCCAGCCGCTGCGTGACAACCAACTCAAACGGTTAGAAGAACTGT
>JAIRPS010000148.1 GCA_031256885.1 Bifidobacteriaceae bacterium
ATAAAATCGACAAGACGAACCGGCTCGCCATGGTTGATCACATCACCAATGATCAAACCGGCTGCCAGGCCAGCATCTAAGAAACCGTCCAAAGCGAAAACCAGCGGCAAATCATACTCACGGACAAGCAAATCAGCAGCCACCGCACTATGTAGCTTGTAGATCGGTTCGGTCACAGTCCCTCCTCAAGGTTTGGCCTTGTCTCAGCTTAGACGTTAACGTCAGCTTGTTTGGTTGTGTTGACTGATCGTCTGTGAACCAGTTAGCCAAAGCATCATGTACACATATTGCAATCTGCCTGCTCGGCCACTAGAATATTAGGCCGGTTTGTCTGCGGCAGGAGGTATCAGTGGTCGCCACTCCCAAAGGTCAACTGGTTTTAGAACAGGCCTATCTTGACACGCTGTATCGGCGTCTTGATGAGCTGCGGCAGCAAGCCCGCCAACGTCTTGACCAGGTGCGCCGTGACGGCCCTTCCGGGTCGCCGCAAAACCGTTCGGAACGCGACGCTTTTGCATCTTTGCATGCTGACCGTCTGGCTCAGCTTGATTCGGTGGAGGAGCGTTTGTGTTTTGGGCGGATTGATCATCAGGACGGCACTAAGCAGCGGATTGGCCGGATCGGTTTGACTTCCTCAAACCAAACTCCGATTTTGATTGATTGGCGTGCCCCGGCAGCTGTCCCCTTTTACCAGGCGACCGCCGCACATCGGCTCGGGTTGACCAGTCGCCGACACATCACAACGCGGGGACGCACCGTGATTGGCCTGGAAGATGAACTGTTTGATTTGCAAACAGCCAGCGATCAGGGCGTACAACTTTCCGGTGAGGGCGCTTTGTTGGCCGCTTTGGCAGCTTCGCGCACTGGGCGAATGAGCGATATTGTCTCAACTATTCAAGCTGAACAGGACCGGGTGATTCGCGCTGATCTGGCGGGGGCGCTGGTGGTTCAAGGTGGCCCGGGCACTGGCAAGACGGCTGTGGCCCTCCACCGCGCCGCCTATTTGATGTATACACACCGTGATCGCTTGGCTAAATCCGGCGTCTTGCTGATTGGGCCGTCACGCACTTTCCTTGACTATGTTGACCATGTTCTGCCGGCCCTCGGCGAAACCGGCGTGGTTGATTTAACCATCGGTAGCCTGATCCCTGGCTTGAGCACGCAAACTCGGGAACAACCAGCAGTGGCTGCATTGAAAGGCCGCCTGGTAATGGCCAAAATCATCCGCCGCGCTGTCCGCAACCGTCAACGCCGCCCGGCTGCTGACAAAACTGTGTCAATCCGCGGCCAACACATCACCATCACAGTCTCGGACATTTTGGCTGCTCAGGCTTTGGCCCGCTCAAGCCATAAACCATATAACGCCGCCCGCGCCGTTTTTGTTGAAGAAATGATCCGCCGCCTGGTCACCCAGTTAGCTGCGGCAAAGCATCCCAAACAACCCACCCCCACCCAATCGAACACCGAAGATTGGGCGGAGCTAACCCATGACATCCGCAGCAACCGAACCGTTCGCATCACTCTCAACCTTTGCTGGATGCCGCTGTCACCCCAGCAGTTAGTTGCTGAACTTTATGCGCAGCCGCATTTGCTGCAAGCAGCCGCCAGCCAACTTTCGCCAGCTGAACGCAAACTATTAGCCAGACCAGTCAGTGAACCTTGGACAGTTTCTGATGTTCCAATCCTTGACGAGGCTGCCGAACTTTTGGGCGATGACGAACAAGCTGATCAGGCGCGCCGTCGCCAGGCTGAACGGGCTCGCCAACGCGAAGTTGCTTATGCCGCTGCCGTGCTGGCCAGCCAAGGCAATGTGATTGTCAAGGCGGAACAGTTAGCAGAACGGTGGATGGGACATACTCCGCAACTGTCCACGGCAGAGCAAGCTGCCAATGATCGCCGCTGGACCTACGGGCATGTTGTGGTTGATGAAGCTCAAGAACTGACAGCCATGGATTGGCGAGCCTTATTACGCCGCTGCCCCACCCGATCTTTCACCATTGTTGGCGATGTCGGACAAACCCATGCATCTGGTGGCGCTGCTGCTTGGCAGCAAACTTTAGACCCAGTTTTTGGGCAAAACGGCTGGCATGAAACACCTTTGACCATCAACTACCGCACCCCCCGCTCAATCATGGACGCTGCCGAAACACGCGCCAAAGCCGCTGGGGTGCACATCACCCCAACCCGCTCGGCCCGTGATTTACCGAATGCTTACGCTGAAATTTTTTGCCAACCCGATCAACTGGTCAACCGCACTTTGCAACAGGTAGCTGAGTTAGTCGGCTGGCCGACCAGCCAACAGTCTGGCCGTTCCACCAGCCCAGTCAATGCTGCCAACAACACGCCTGATTTTTCGGCAGGACGGTTGGCGGTGATCGCCCCGGAAGAGCTGATTGAGTCGATTCGTCAAGCAGTTGAACGCAGCCCGCTCGCTGAACTGGCAACCGGTGCTTCGCTGCTTGACTCGCCTCTCGTAGTGCTAACGCCGGTTGAAGTCAAAGGCCTGGAATTTGACGATGTCGTAGTGGTAGCGCCCGCACGCATCACCGCCAGCGCCAGCGGACCGCGCGATCTCTATGTTGCGATGACTCGGCCAACTCAACGTCTTCGCTTGCTGGTTGAGCAAACCAACTGAGTTTGCCTAAGGCAGCAGTTTGCGAAAAAGCTGTTCCGGCTAGCCGCTAGGCTGTTGTCATGCCTCAGCCAGTGCAGGTAGACAGCTACCACCTTTCGCCTGACCGTTTTGCAACAATGCCCCATGTTAACTGTGGCAGCCATGGCTTGCTTTTGCCGCGCATCAGCTTGGGGTTGTGGCAAAACTTTGGCGACGATCGCTCTTTCAACCAAGGCCGGGCAGTTGTCCGGCGGGCGGTTGACCTGGGCGTTACTCATCTTGATTTGGCAAATAATTATGGACCACCACCCGGCATGGCTGAACGCAATCTCGGACGCCTGCTCCGCACCGATTTCGCTGGTCACCGCGATGAGTTGATCATTTCCACAAAAGCGGGGTATGCAATGTGGCCGGGGCCACACGGTTCGGGCGGTTCACGCAAACACCTTCTTGCATCGCTTGATCAGTCGCTCAAACGTTTGGGCTGCGATTATGTGGACATTTTCTATTCGCACCGGGCTGACCCAACCGTGCCGCTTGAAGAAACTTTGGGGGCCTTGGCTAGTGCGGTGAGTTCCGGGCGTGCCTTATATGTTGGTCTTTCCTCATATTCCGCCACGCGGACCTTGCAAGCCCACAATTTGGCCAGCCAAATTGGGTTGCCATTGCTGATTCATCAACCATCATATTCGCTGTTCAACCGGTGGATTGAGCAGGGTTCGCCAAGTTTACTGGAAGTTGTTGACAAACTGGGTATGGGTCTGATTGCTTTTTCACCGCTCGGCCAAGGCCTGCTGACTGACAAGTATCTCAATGCGCTGCCGCCCAATAGTCGCGCAGCTGCCGACCGCACTTTCGCCAAGTCTTTTCTAACTGATCAGACCCGTCGCAGCTTGCACGGGTTGCATGAGATTGCTCAGCAACGCGGCCAAACTCTTGCCCAAATGGCAATTGCTTGGGTGTTGAAAGACTCCAGGGTCAGCTCAGCGTTGATTGGTGCTTCCCGTTTGGAGCAGCTTGAATCAAACCTCAAA
This sequence comes from Bifidobacteriaceae bacterium, assembly GCA_031256885.1. The sequence goes on from JAIRPS010000148.1 coordinate 3,649, forward strand.
GCGCTTGACAATCTGGAGTTCAGCCCAGCAGAGCTGGCTGCGATTGAGCAGCACAGCTTTGACGCCGGCATCAACATCTGGTCAGCCTCATCAGCTGTGCCATAACCTGTTACCAGCAGCTTTAGCACACCACCACTGAGTTGTACCGTAGTACAGCAACAGCCAGTGGTGGTGTGCCGACAACCTTGTGTCGTGCCTGCGTTTTGCCTGCGTCTTGGCTGTGTCTCGTTTGTGGCAGCCCAGTGGTTAGGAGCAACCTGAGGTGGTGCCGCAACCTTCACAAACATGGCAGGTGCCGGCTGGACGCATTTTGGCGCCGCAGGTTAGGCAGATTGGCGCATCGTTGATCAGACCTTGCAAGGCAGGATTGGTGGCCGGGGCAGCGGTTGACTGGTCAAGCTGGCCGGCATCAACTGACGATTCCCCACCCAGGCCTTGGTTGATGGCGGTACCAGGATCGGTTGGCTCCTGCTCCAAGTAGGAGCCGGTGTCAAGTTTGCGCTGTCGTTCGGTGGCCGTGAAAATACCGAGCGCTTCACGGGTTTCAAACGGTAAATAATCCAAGGCCAAACGGCGGAAAATGTAGTCCATGACCGAATGCGCCATCCGAATATCCGGATCATCGGTCATGCCGGACGGCTCAAACCGCTGGTTGACAAATTTTTGGACAAAGGTTTCCAAGGGCACGCCGTACTGTAAACCGATTGACACGGCAATCGAGAAAGCATCCATCACGCCAGCCAGGGTGGAGCCTTGCTTGCCGAGTTTAAGGAAAACCTCACCCAAACCGTCATCCGGGTAAGAACCGGAAGTGATGTAGCCTTGGGCTTGCGCTACCTCAAAGGAGTAGGTTGCGGAGGGACGTTTCTTCGGTAGGCGACGACGCACCGCGCGAGCTGGCCCCGGCGGCACAGTTGGGGCGGGGTCTTGGCTGGGCAGCGATTTCTCTTCATTTTTGGCACCGCTGAGAGGTTGGGAAACTTTGCAATTGTTGCGGTAGATCGCTAACGCTTTGACACCCATCTCCCAACCTTTGAAGTAGATTTCCTCAATATCTTCAACCGTGGCATCTTCCGATAGGTTGACTGTCTTGGAAATCGCGCCGGAAATGAACGGCTGCACAGCAGCCATCATCCGCACATGTCCCATTGGAGCGATTGCCCGCTCGCCAATGGCGCAATCGAATACGGCGTAATGCTCCAACTTGAGCCCTGGAGCATCCACCACATGGCCGGTTTCCTCGACATATTTGCAGATCGCTTCAACGGTCTCTTCGCTGTAGCCAAGGTTACGCAAAGCCAAAGGCACCGTACCATTGACAATGGTCATTGAGGTTCCCCCAACCATGCGCTTCATTTTGGTTAAAGCGAAGTCAGGTTCAATGCCGGTGGTATCGCAATCCATCATGAAACCAATGGTGCCGGTGGGGGCAAGCACTGATGCTTGGGCATTGCGCCAGCCGTGTTTGGCACCAATCCGTGAAGCAGCCTGCCAAGCCCGCGCGGCGGCTTGACGCACATCACCATCCAAACTGGTCACATCAACCAATGAGTCATTGGCGGCATGATGTTTGCGGATCACCCGCATGTGCGCTTCAGCGTTGCGCGCATAACCGTTATACGGACCAACAGCCCCAGCCAGTTCAGCTGAACGACGGTAAGCAGTGCCAGTCATCAGCGAGGTGATAGCGGCTGCCAAAGCACGGCCACCAGCCGAATCGTAGGGCAAGCCATAGGCCATCAGCAAGGCACCAAGGTTGGCATAGCCAATGCCGAGTTGCCGGTAGTCGCGGGTTGTTTGGGCGATTGGCTCTGTTGGGAAATCAGCAAAGCAAATTGAGATGTCCATGGCAGTGATGATCAGTTCAACAGCCCGGCTGAAAGTCTCGGTGTTGAAGCGACCATCCTGATCAAGGAAAGCCATCAGGTTGAGCGAGGCCAAATTGCATGAAGAGTTGTCTAGATGCATGTATTCGGAGCACGGGTTGGAAGCGTTGATCCGGCCTGTCTCCGGGGCGGTGTGCCAAGCATTGATGGTGTCGTCATACTGAATGCCCGGGTCAGCGCATTCCCAGGCGGCTTGGGCAATCGTGTGGAACAACCGTTTGGCGTCAACTTGCTCAATCACTTCGCCAGTGGTGCGCGCGCGCAGACCAAAACTGGCGTCATCGCGCACCGCCCGCATGAACTCATCAGAGACCCGCACCGAATTGTTGGCGTTTTGGTATTGCACAGAAGCAATATCTTTACCGGCTAAGTCCATGTCAAAGCCAGCATCTCTGAGGACGCGGATTTTCTTCTCTTCCTCGGCCTTGGTCAGCACAAACTCTTCAATGTCAGGGTGGTCAATGTCCAGCACCACCATTTTGGCTGCCCGACGGGTGGCGCCACCTGATTTAATGGTGCCAGCCGAAGCGTCAGCTCCGCGCATGAACGAAACCGGGCCGGAAGCCGTCCCGCCGGAGGAGCGCAGCAGTTCTTTGGAGGATCGGATCCGCGACAAGTTGACCCCTGCACCCGAGCCACCTTTGAAGATCATCCCTTCCTCGGTATACCAGTTGAGGATTGAGGACATTGAGTCGTCAACCGACAAGATGAAGCAGGCTGACACCTGTTGTGGAGCGTTGGTGCCGACATTGAACCACACCGGAGAATTGAAGGAAAAGACCTGGTGAAGCAGCATCCAAGTCAATTCATCCCGAAAAACCTCGGCATCTTCGGTAGTGGCAAAATAACCGTGTTGTTGGCCAGCGGCCACGTAGGCGCCAACCACCCGGTTGATGATCTGCTTGAGCGAATACTCACGTTCTGGTGTGCCAAGCGCCCCGCGGAAGTACTTGGTAGCCACAATGGTTGAGGCGTTGAGCGACCAGAAGTCGGGGAACTCGACGTCAGACTGGTGGAAAACGATGGCATGAGTTTTCCAGTTGGTCTGGACAATTTCACGCCGTTCCCAAACCACCTCGTCATAGGGGTGAACCCCGGCGGTTGTGAAAACCCGCTTAATCGTTAAGCCCCGCCGACTGCTCGGATGAGCAGACAGTTGGCTGGTTTTGGTTGCTTGATCCAAATTGGTCATAGTGTTGGCTCCTGAAGTGTTAGAGACCTCCGCACAGCCCCGCGCCGTGCGTCTTGCTCCATGGTGGCGGGGCGTTCGCGCAAAGCCGTGATGGCTTGCTCGAAGTCCTCCAGGGAGTCGAAGTTTTGATAAACGGAAGCGAAGCGCAAGTAGGCAACTACATCAAGGTTGCGCAACGGTTCAAGGACGGCAAGGCCAATCTCATTGGCATCAATCTCAGCCACACCGGTGGCGCGGACCATGTCTTCGACACGATGGGCGAGCAAAGCCAGATCATCTGGGCTAACCGGGCGGCCTTGGCAGGCTTTACGAACACCCGCCAGAACTTTTTGACGGCTGAACGGTTCAGTGGCACCGGAACGTTTGATAACGGTCAGGCTAGCTGTCTCAACGGTGGTGAAGCGACGCTCACAACCAGGGCACTGCCGCCTTCGTCGCGTGGACGTGCCGTCATCGGAGGTGCGTGAATCAACCACGCGAGAGTCATCCGACCGGCAGAACGGACACAGCACAGCCTTCACTTCCTTCCTGGCACTTACCCGACGATGTGTCGTAAAACCACTAGATGTACCACCTAGTGGCTCTTCCAACCACAAGATCTGGTGTTAGAGCATAGGGTCTGGAGCCAGTCAATGCAAGGTCCGACACGCCGCGTCGCCCGCACCAGTTCAATTAATTGAACTGGTGCGGGCGAC
>JAIRPS010000150.1 GCA_031256885.1 Bifidobacteriaceae bacterium
CGGCGGACCGGGTGGCGCGAGGCGCGGCGGACCGGGTGGCGCGAGGCGCGGCGGCCCACCTGGTTGAGGTGGCGGATTTGCGGTAGGTGCCGGGGTTCTTCGGCTCGGTCACTGACTCACTTCCTCGCCGCCCTGATCGATAGCTTGATCAACCGATTGGTCAGCAGTGCTGTCAGCTGGTTCAGCAGGCGGAACCAATGTGCCGTCAGCTAAAGAAATGTAACCAAGATCATTAGCAGGCACCATCCCAAGCTCGCTGGCTTGACTGGCCAGAGCGGCTGGCGCGTTGAGGCGGGCTAAGTCTTCGGCAATTTCAACGCGCTGCTTAGCTAAATCGCGCAGCGTTTGGTCAATGTTGTGCAGTTCCAGGGTGGTGTTAACCACACTGTTTTTTAAATAGAGCACACCGGCAATAGTGCCTGCCGGCAAAAGCAGGCAAATCACAATCAAGGCAATCAGTCCGCGCCGCCGTTTAGGTGCCACAACTAGCTGCAACTGGGGGCGACTATGCGCCTGGCTTAAAACATCGCGCCGAGTTATCGGGGCTGGTAATGCGCTCATTGATTGCTCCAATCTGCCGGTTGGTTGGTTGGGGCGGTCAATATGGGGTCTGCAGTTTCGGGGGCTTGGGTGTATTCATGGAGGTCTGGGGCGAGACAAGGTAAATCAAGAATCGGGGTTGTGCGCCTGCTGGCGGCAGCCGTGTCAATCACTAAGTGACCAAGCGTTCGTTCAACCGCCCGCAGGCGGGCGGAGGCAGATCGCGGATTACCGTCCAGTTCAGCTGCACATGGCCGTTCCCCGCCACGGGTCAACCACCGCAAAGCTGGCACAGGCGGCTCAACTGGCAAATCAGGTAACCAAACTGGTGTGGCGGCAGTTTTGATAATCCGTTTGGCAATCCTGTCCTCACCGGAATGGTAGGACAGAACAATCAGTCGGCCACCCGGCGCTAGCTGTTGCAAAGCCGCTGGCAAAGCTGATTGCAGAGCCGACAATTCCTGGTTAACTGCCATGCGCAAAGCTTGGAAGGTGCGTTTGGCAGGGTTGCCGCCGTGGCGTTTAGCAGGTGCCGGAATCGCCTGGCGCACCAGGTCAACCAGTTCGCCGGTGCGGCGGATCGGTTGGTTTTGACGATGCCGAACAATCGCAGCCGCAATTCGCCGAGCATTCGGTTCCTCACCATAGGTACGTAATATGCGAGTCAATTCGTCCAACGAAGCGCTTGCCAGCAACTCCGCTGCGCTGAAGTCTTGGCGACGATCCATGCGCATGTCAAGTTCGGCATCGAGCGCATAGGCAAAACCACGTTCTGGCTGATCAATCTGCATTGATGACAGGCCTAGATCAAATAGCACAGCATCGACTGGGGTTGTGCCTAAAGCCTTGGTCAGGTCAGCAAAGTTGCCATGTACAAGCTGCACGCGATCGGCGAAGGCTTTGAGGCGCTTGCTTGCCAAAGCTAATGCCTGCTCATCACGGTCAATCCCAATTAGGCGGGCCTGCCGGGCTGCCGTCAATATGGCTTGACTGTGTCCACCAGCACCTAGTGTCGCATCAACAAATACTGCACCAGGGTGACTAAGGGCTGGTCTGAGCAACTCGACAACCCGGTCAACCATCACCGGGCGGTGCGGTGCCTGTTCGCTGAGCCGACGGTTCGGTGTTGACCGGTCACGCTGCAACCGTTGCGCCAATATGGCAGGGGTGACCGGAACCGTGCTTGGAATAACCGGGGTGGCCGGCGCTGGGGGTGTTGGGGCTGAGGATGTTGGGGCTGAGGATGTTGGCGCTGGGGGTGTTGCTGCAACAGGGGTGACCGGCGCTGGGGTTGTCAAAGCGGACTGTGACAGATTGTCTGTTGGCATCGCACTGACACTCCTTTCAGGTAGCGACGGTTCGGGTGAGGCAGATTTTGCAGAACAACCATTGGGCGGTGACATGCGCCTGTCATCCGTCCAGGTCTGGCGCCGAGGCGTCTGGCACAGGGGAAGCGTGTCAGCATGCATCGGCGCGCCAGGCCAAGACGGGTGCAAATTGGCGCATTAGTTACCTCACCCCCTGCTTGTTCTCAGCGAACATTTGCCGACATTTTTCGAGGTGGGCCTGCCATGTTGCCTTGTCCCACAGTTCCGTGCGACGCGGCATCACGAGCATTACCAGTTCGTCTTTCAAGCCGACTAGTTCACGCAGCTCAGCAGGAATGGTCAAACGACCGGAACGGTCGGGTTCTTGTGCTGACATGTTGCCGTAGAGGTTTTGGTCAAAATAGCGCGGCAACATCCCTAATTCCTGCTCTTTCTCCATTGATTCAGCTTGGTAGGTGGCAAACTGGTCTTCAGTGAAGAAGTACAGGCAGCGATCTTGGCCTTGAGTGAGGTAACCCCCCTCGCCAAGCAGTTCGCGGGTTTTGGCAGGCAGGCTGAAGCGACCTTGGGTGTCTAGCTTGGGGAAGTATGGTCCCCACGGTTTTGGCACTTTGGTCGCCTCCTTTCTGCCTACGAGTGACTATCTCCGCCACTATACGCCTATTTGCCCCTATCGCAAGTTGGCGTCGGCTGATTTTCGGAAATTTCCAAAGATTCAGCCGCCTCGTGACACCGGTTGGCTACATAAAACGCAAGGTGAGGCAGCCTTGCCAGCACTGCAACAAATATTTTGCGCCAAGCAGCAGCCTGTCCACCATGCGGACACTCTGCCGCCCCAACAACCGAACCCACAACGCAAACACTCCCCCAACACGGCTCACCTCACACCGAGGATGCACAACCCAACCCGAACCCACAACGCAAACACTCCCCCACACGGCCAGCCTGCCGCCCGTGATCACTTAGCGTGAATGGCCGTGCCGCTCATCCCAACGTTCTTCTAGGCCATCGGCGATGCGTCGAGCACGCGCAGACGGACCAGGTCGCTTGCTGGCTGAACTGTTTTTGCCGCCACCAGCTAAACCGGCTGATCGTTTGGGGGTGGCTAAAGCCCGCCAAACACCAGCAAACATTGCTGCAAATCCCAACAGTGACAACCAGATTTGCCCTAACACCATGCCCACAACCAGGGCAATCAGCCCAGCTAAAAGCAGGAGCGCGCAAATGATCGAAAAACGACCACGGCGCGGCTGCGGTATTTGCCCAAGCTGACTGGCCAGAGCAGGGTCATCTGAAGCAAGCTGCTCCTCCATTTCGCGCAGCACGCGCTGCTCATACTCTGACAGGGGCACGGCCACCTCCTCCTACTCCGATTGCCGCCCGTAAGCTGGCCTTGTTACCCCAAGGATACTCGCCAAAAGGCAATCCGCGAGCGCGGCCGGGTTGACTATGCAAAACGGTGGATAACAACAACGCCAAACCGCCCTGGTCGAGCATTCTTCACAGTTGGTTAGGTTCCTCAGTCAAGGTTTCAGCACCAACCATGTTGGATTGGCCGGGATAATGCTCAACCTGGCAACCGCTTGACCGTTCTAACCGTCTGACTACTTAAACTGGGCTGTCCGCGCAAATGCTCAACCGGGCAACCGCTTGGCGGGGCAACCGCGCTTGCCGATTGGACAGCAGCTAAACCGAAGCGGGCGCGCGCCTGGTCGGCGGCTTGTTCGGCGCGGCGCGCCCGATCCGCTGGGTCTTCAAGCGTGGCTTGATGCCCGGCCATCTCCACCGGCACCAAATCAGCTACTCGCACTCCAAGCAAACGAACCGGTTGTCCAGACAGGTCTACTTGGTCAAGCAAGTCGCGGGCGTGGCTAAAGATTTGGGCAGTAACGTCATCGGCGGCAGGTAGCGCGCGCGAGCGGCTGAAGGTTTTGAAATCAGCGCGGCGCACTTTCACACCCACCACGCGGCAAGCCCACCCGGCTTGACGCAAGCGCCAGCCAACCCGCTCAGCTAACTGATGAAGCTGCCTGAGCAACTCCACCCCAGGGTAAATATCCTGCTCAAAGGTTGTTTCTGCGGAGATTGATTTTTCGGTTCGGCTTGGCCTGACCGGCCGGGAGTCTCTTCCCCAAGCCAAGTTCAGCAAATGTTCCGCGTTAGCTGAACCCAATGCTCTTTTCAGACTTGCCGGTGGAGTTATTGCTAAATCACCAACTGTTTTGATACCCCACTTATCTAAAATTTTCTCGGTTTGACCGCCAACGCCCCATAACCGCCCAACCGGTAAAGCGTGCAAAAACTCCACTGTTTGCCCAGGCGGCACTTCAAGCAAACCATCCGGTTTGGCTAACTGTGAGGCGATTTTGGCTACAGACTTATTCCGAGCAACCCCCACCGAACAGGCCAAACGTTGTTCGTCACGTACGCGCTGACGGATCAGTTGGGCTATTTGCACGCTTGAACCCAGCCGTCTGATTGCTCCTGAGACATCAAGAAAAGCCTCGTCAACACTTATTTGTTCAACCAGTGGCGTAATCTCCCG
>JAIRPS010000174.1 GCA_031256885.1 Bifidobacteriaceae bacterium
CCAGTTTTGGCACAGATGTCACGAATAATGTCATAAGCTGAATCATCGACCGGTGACAGCGCATACATAATGGCTGCGAAACTTTCCGAATCAGCACCCTCAACACCTTGAGCAATCATGTCATCAATAGAAACGGACGTCAAAGCTGAACGCAGCAGCTCTTGCACACTGCTTGGTAAGTTACCGGAAATCACAATCGGTGCGCCAGGCACATGAGTTGATTCAATAATCCGCAGCTCATCAGCTTTCTTGGTGACTTCTGAATCTTCAGCGAAACCGGCTTCGCATTCGCGCCCCTCAACCGTTTTGGTTACCGAAACATCATGCTTACCAGCAAACACCGGTGTGATGTCTTTTTCAGGGTCAATGCCCAGATTGAGCAGGTTGTAACTGGGGAACAGGTAGCCGGAAGTTGATGATGGGTCAACAAAACAGACTTTCTTACCCTTGAACTCATCAAGTTTTTGAATGGGTGAATCTTTAGCAACCACTGCCTGCGAGTAGTAACCCGGCTCTTCGCCTTGAACGGTGATGATTGAGGAGACTGGCAGCAAATTGGCGCCCTGAGTAGTGGCAATCACATAGGTGAAACCAGAAAATGACGCAACATCAATTTTGCCGGCCACGGCGGCTTCAATCAGTGCGGCATAGTCAGTTGACTCACGGTACTCCACTTGCATGCCCGTTTTAGCAGCAATGTAGTTCATCAAAGGTTGATAGTTGGTTTCGGTGTCAACCGAATCAGGCACCACACCAAAAACCAGGGTGTTTGAGTCTTTAGCAAAAGTGCCGGGTTCCTCAGCCGGAGTCACCTCAGCAGCTTGAGCACTGATTGGTGGTGGTGCCGGCTCAGACGTTTGCTCAACTGATGAAGCTGATTGGTCATTAGTGGCGTCATCGGACGCTGTATTGCTGGAGCAGGCGCTGAGCGTGCTGGCAAACAAAGCCAAAGATAGCAAAGCAAACAGTGGGCGTTTCGGTGATTTCATGATCTTACGATCCTTTCCTCGGTGGATATTGAACGGGTAAAGGTGCGTCACCTGTCTAAAGGCTGGCTACCAATTCGGGTAACTCAGCGATTGAATCAACAATGTGACTAGCACCAGCGGAAACGAGTTGTGCAGCATTATGTGCGCCAGTCAAAACGCCAACTACGGCACCGGCACCAGCATTACGGCCACACTGCATATCAGCAGCCGTATCGCCAGCTACCAGCAAACCGTTAACACTGTTGCCGCCAAGACGCAGCAAGGCGGTCAACGCCAGATCCGGCAAGGGGCGGCCACGGCCAGCATCAGCGGGGGAAAGACACAGGTCAGCAAGGGATTGCCAGCCTACCGCTGCCAGTAAGGCTTGTCTGGTTTGTGGAGAAAAACCGGTAGTCAAAGCAACTTTGATACCGCGTTGACGCAAAAGTTCGATTGTTTGAGCAGCCCCGGCAATTGGCTGAGCCAGTTCCAGCCTTGCCGCATAGGCTTGCTCAAACGCGCTGTTAGCTTGGTTGGCGCGCTGCACGTCATGTTCAAAGATCGCTGTGAAGACACTGATTTTCGATGACCCCATGGTTTGCGAGGCGTACTCTAAAGCGGCTTGCCCTTCCGGTTGATTAGTGTCACAACCAACCGATTGCAGGGCGCTGGCAAAAGCTGCCATAACCAGTCCGTTGTCGCAAATGGTGGTGCCTGCAAGATCTAGCACAGCGATTTCGATCATGGCAACATACAAGTGCGTGCAGGTAGACGGTAAGTGAACACCCGTCCAACCGGGGTGGAACTGTCACGCAAAACCTTTACCCGGTCTGGTTACGGTTTGGCTGTGGGCAAAGCGGCGGCAATCGCGGCAACTGCTGAACGCATGGTGGCGGGTGTCACTTGGCCAATGCAGCCAACTCGAAATGTTTCTTCTTCAGTCAGTTTGCCCGGATAAATAATGAACCCGCTGGTTTTTACCTGATTGTAGAAGCTGCTAAAAGACCAGTTGGCTGTGGGAGGCGCAAAAAACGTGTGGATAATCGGCGCTTGCAGACTGGCTGGTAGGTATGCTTTCAAGCCGATTGCCTGGGCAGCTTCAGCTAAAGCCTGCGAATTGGCTTGGAAACGCGCCAACCGTGCCGGGCGGCCACCTTCTTGCGCAAACCGTTGCAAAGCCACCGCTAAAGCTGCCACCAAGTGGGTTGGTGGTGTGAAACGCCATTGGCCGGTGCGCTGCCAATAGCTGAACTGGTCAGCTAAATCCAATGACAACGAATCGCATTGACCGGCTGCTTGGCTGATCTGCCTGGCTGATGTGAAAACAAAACCAACACCGGGAAGACCTTCCAAACATTTGCCGGATGAAGCCACCACAGCGGCGCAAGCCGGATGATTCACCGGGACCGGCAGTGCCCCAAAACTGCTCATCGCATCAACAATCACCTGCCCACCAGCTGCCTCGGCGGCATCGAGAATCTCGGGTAGAGGATTGAGCAAACCGGTTGAGGTTTCACAGTGGATCACTGCAATATGTTTAATGCCTTGATCAATTTGCAGTGCCGCCACCAGTTGCTGCGGCTCAACTGGCTCATTCCACGGCGTTTCCACCACTTTGACCTGCCGCCCAGCCAGCTGCGAGAGGTGGGCGAGGCGCCTGCCGTAAGCGCCATTGACCGCCACCACCAATCCAGCATCCGCTGGCACAAAGGTGCGCACGGCGGCTTCCACCGCAAAAGTGCCAGAACCTTGCAAAGGTATGCAAACTGTGTCGCTGGCTTGCGGGTTAGTCAAGTTGACCGGCACCTCAGCGGCTTGCAATAAACCGCTGATCACTTGGGCAGTTAGTGCTGTGAAAGCGGTATCCCAAGAACCCCAGTCAACCAAGGCGGCCTGCCGCACCGCCGCTGCGGTGGTCAACGGTCCCGGCGTCAGCAACACGGCCGGGCTTGAACTGTTTGGGCTGGTCAAAACTGCCTCCTCAGATGCTTGGTGAGTACAGCAATCGAAGAGCAGCCAGGTAGCCACCAAGTGAACTGCCGCCAAACAGCCTGCCAACATTGCCAGAAAACTGCGGGTGCGTTACTGGCAGCCACCGGCGGTTTCGGAAAATAACTGGGCAACAGATTGTTGCCTTGATCGATGCCGGTACGGGCTTTTGGCAACATGCTGAAAACTTGCTCAATAACTTGCTCAAGAACATCCTCAATACTTGCTCATTAACAATGTCATTTGCCTGGTCAGCCGGTTTTTGTTCCAGTGCCAAGCGAGGCGCTGGACGCGTCATTGGTTTGTGATAACCGAAAAAGGTGACGTTGACGTAGTTGTCCAGGGCATGGAAGACCAGTGCGGGTTTGCCCGCAGCCGCTGTGACCGGTAAGGCAGATAAGCCGCCGA
>JAIRPS010000182.1 GCA_031256885.1 Bifidobacteriaceae bacterium
CACCGGCCGCCCGCACCAGACCAATCATTTCAACTGTGGAAGCCTGCTGGTGAGGTACGTAATAGGCTGAGCGTGAGTTGAGCACGCTGCTAAAAGCTGCCTCACGGCTGCTAAACACACCGGCAGCGACCAATGCGTCAGCCATATGCGGCCTGCCAATGGTGCCGCCTTGGCTGGCCTGCGCCTGAACGTCCTGCCAGGTGATCGGAAAATCAGCAGCTAGCCGTGCGCACATTTGTTGGGCGCGGCCAACACGTGATTCGCGCAAATCTTGTGCGCGGGAGGCCAAAGCAACGTGATTGGGTGAATGAAAATAACTAAGCAGATGCACTGACTGGCCTTGCCAGGTGGTGGAAAACTCGCTACCCAAAACCAAGCCAATACCGCATTGTTCAGCCGCCTTGGTTGCCTCCGCCCAGCCAGCGGTTGTGTCGTGGTCAGTTAAACCAACCACATCCAAGCCAGCCTGAGCAGCTTTCGCTACCAGTTCAGCCGGGGAGTCTGTACCGTCGGAAACCTTTGAATGAGTGTGAAGATCAATCCGCATCATCAGCCAGAATAGCTCAGATAGCCAAGCCCGGGAGCCGGTCTCAGTTTCCTGGTCTTTGCTGCTGGCAACAAAGCTGACCAGAAATGGGCATAATTAGCCGCATGGATGAGCAAGCGATCACCGAACGGGCCAGTAACCGATCCCAGCGTCCGGATTCTCAGGCTTTCCGCGACTTCATTGGCGGACAATGGGCGGACAGCCAACCCCTGGTCACCGAGCCCCACCCAGCAGCCGCTGCGGCAGCTCAGCGACGTGCCGCCTTGGCTGCCAAGTTCCCTGGTGAACGTTTAGTTTTTCCGGCAGGCTCGTTGAAAACTCGTTCCAATGATTGCGATTATCGCTTCCGTCCCCACAGTGCTTTTGCGCACCTCACCGGCTTAGGTGTGGACCGTGAACCGGATGCGGTACTGGTGTTGCATCCTTTGCCCAATCCCTCCACAGCAACCAAGCCGAGCAGTCCAGACTCAGCCAGTGATCAGCAAACCGGTCTGAGCAGCCAAGATCAGCCAACACACCAGGCGGTGCTGTATTTTCGGCCAGCTTCCGGGAAGGACACGCCTGAGTTTTATGCCGATTCACGTTATGGCGAGTTTTGGGTTGGTCGGCGCGCCACCCTTGAAGAGGTGCAATTAGAAACCGGCATTGAAACCGCCCACCTTGACCAGTTACCTGATGCTTTATCTAAAGATGTAGGCCCTGGTCAAGTCCAGTTGCGAGTGATTGAACAAGCCGACTCCCAGATCACCAATCTAGTTGAGGCGATTCGCCACCAAGCTGGTTTTAACGATGACGATTTTGACCCAGCCAAACTAACCCCTGATGAGCACCTGGCTGAGGCCGCCAGCGAAGCACGGCTCATCAAAGATGACCATGAAATTGGGCAAATGCGTCAAGCGATTGCCGCCACAATCAAAGGGTTTGAACGTGTGGTGCGTGCCCTACCCGAAGCAATCCACCACCCGCGCGGCGAGCGAGTGATTGAGGCGGCTTTTGAAACGGGTGCCCGTATTGACGGTAACGGCACTGGCTACGACACGATTGTTGGTTCCGGGAATCACGCCACCACCTTGCATTGGATTGAAAACACTGGCCCGGTACGGCCAGGTGATCTGATTTTGGTGGACGCAGGCATTGAAGCTGAGTCGCTGTACACCGCTGACATCACTCGAACTTTGCCGGTTTCCGGGCGCTACACAGATGTCCAACGCCGCATCTACCAAGCAGTTGTTGATGCTGCCGACGCAGCCTTTGCCGCTGCACAGGTTGGCCGGCGTTTTCGTGAGGTTCACGAGGCCGCCATGGTAGTGATTGCGCAACGTTTAGCCGAATGGGGTTTGCTGCCAGTCACTGCTGAGCAAGCGCTTTGCCCTGATGGCCAACAACACCGCCGCTGGATGGTGCACGGCACATCACATCATCTTGGTATTGACGTTCATGATTGCGCAGCCGCCCGCGCTGAGCTGTACATTGACGCCAAATTGGAACCAGGCATGGTGTTTACCATTGAGCCGGGGCTTTACTTCAAGTCTGAGGATTTGGCGGTGCCGCCGGAGTACCGGGGAATTGGCGCGCGTTGCGAAGATGACATTTTGATCACCGAGCGCGGTCCGGAAAATCTGTCGGTGGCTTTGCCAAGACATCCCCATGACATTGAAACCTGGATGGCCGGGCTGTGTCACTCACTGCCAGCCAACGCCTAGGATTGGCCCATGCCCAAACCTGCGCTTGACGCCATCAACGCTGCCCTTGCAGCAGTCCAAGACCCTGAGTTACGCCGCCCAATCACCGAACTTGGCATGGTTGACGCCATCGAGATCAGTGAGAATGGCCAGGTCAGAGTTGATTTACTACTTACTGTGGCCACCTGCCCGCTGCGTGATCAACTGGAGGAATCGGTTCGCCAAGCCGTTAGTCAAGTTGCCTCAGTCACTGATGTTACGGTGACGCTGACTCCCATGACTGACCAGCAACGGGCTGATCTTGCCCATCAGCTGCGCGGCGGCCTTGAAGAACCGGTTATCGCTTTTGCCCAAGCTGGTTCTAATACTCGGCTGCTGGCTGTGGCTTCCGGCAAAGGTGGTGTAGGTAAATCTTCGCTGGCGGCTAACCTGGCGGTTGCTTTGGCCCAGCCTGGTTTGCGAGTTGGTTTGGTGGATGCGGATGTTCACGGTTTTTCGTTAGCGCGCATGCTTGGTTGCCAGGAAGAACCTGTGCAACTTGAAGGCATGATCAT
>JAIRPS010000205.1 GCA_031256885.1 Bifidobacteriaceae bacterium
CTGCTCAGCCGCCAGCCTTGCCGGCTGAGCATCAGACGGCTTTAGCGGCGGTTGAACGTGGTGATTGGGCGGCAGCTCAAGCAGCTTTTCGCACTGCCCTGAACAATAATCCCAGCGATTTGGCGGCCAAGCTCGGTTTGGCGCGGGTTGAGCTGTTTCAACGTGTTGAAAGCATTGACGGACCGGGTGCCGCTGCGGCGGCCGAGCGTCCCGATGCGAGTCTCGAAAATGTGCTTGATGCCGCTGATGTGGAGATCGCGGCGGAACGTCCCCAGGTGGCTTTTGACCGTTTGCTGGCTCGTTTTCAACAGTCCGATGCCGCTGATCGAGAAATCATTCGCCGTCGCCTGGTGTCGTATTTTGACGTGGTTGGTTCTGACCACCCGGCGGTTGGTCCGGCTCGTCGCGCTTTAGCGGCATTGCTCAACTAACACCCTGGCAGATCTAGTATTGCCCGTAATAGACCTCACCAGGTTTGAGGGATTCGCCTCGGGCATTGAGTAGTTCGGTAATGGTGACTAGCTGGTAGCCTTGTTGAGATAGGTCTTTGATTGCTTGAGCTGCCCCGTCAACGGTTGTTTGGTAAATGTCATGGCAAAGAATAATGGCACCGTTCTTAGCACCATTAACAATTGCTTTACGCACAGCTTTGGCGTTTTTCGTTTTCCAATCTTCAGTATCCACAGACCAGTTGATCATGGCCAGGCCTTGCTGTTTGGCGACCTGCTTAACCGTTTTGTTGATCGCACCGTATGAGGGACGGAAAAAGGGTGTGGTTTGGCCGGTGGCCTGTTTGATCGCTTTAGCGGTTTTAGCTAACTCATTGGTTACTTCCTTAGCGCTGAGATTGGTTAGGTCACGGTGATCCCAGGTGTGGCCAGCGACTTGGGATCCTTGAGCAGTCAAGGCGGCGGCTTGTTTGGCATACTGATCAACGCGGTTACCAACCACAAAAAAGGTGGCGCGCCCGCCCACTTCGTTCAGGGCTTGCAGAATTGGTGCTGAGAGATCGCCGGGACCGTCATCGAATGTTAAAGCGATCATCGGTTTGTTCGGATCAATTGAGCGCGGCGGTAGATTGTTGATCGCAGCATCGATGTCTTCGGTTGGCTGGTTGCTTTCGGGATCGCTGGTGGGGCTGTTTGCAGTTTGGCTGGTTGAAAGTTTGCTGGGTGAGGGACGTAATAATGCTGAAGCAATCTCAGTATAGGGTAGCTCCAGGCGCGTCAAACCAGATGACGAAGGCAGTTTAGCGCCCTGGTCCAGTAATACACCTAAACTGTTTTGCATGGGTACAATTTTGTCCAACCAGCTTATGTCAACTTCATCGGCTAGAGTTTTATTACCAAGTTCAGCAACTTGCTTAGCCACTGCTTTGACAAGTATTTCTTTTCCTTTGGCAGAAACTATTTGATCAGCTTCCAGTAGCTGACCGTCACGCTGATCAATGGTGAAAGTAGTGGCGGTTTCGTTAGGGTGAGCCATGTCGGAACTGGAGGAAAATACTCGAAACTCAATTCCGGTCAAATCATCAGGTGCCCTAAATGTTTGGAAAGTGACGTTCAGTTCAGCTGCATCACTACTATTGGTTTGACCAGCTTGTTCAAGGGCTTGGCGGTAGGTTTGGTTAGCCCACTGCTCAATGATGCGGTCAATGTTGGCCAGGCCAGTTACCGGATAGGCGACATGAGCATGGAGCACATCACCGTTGTCAATGATTACGGCTGACCTTTCGTCACGATGCAGCGCCGCAGTGCTGCCGGGTACCTCTGCGGTGGTTGGTTGGCGATCTGGTTGGCTGAAGAGTTTACCCAGTCCAAGCAGCAAAACTGCCAAGACAATGGCGCAGCCCGCCAGCAGCACAAGCCAACGCCACAGGTAGCGACGTAACCAGCGTTTTGAGATATGTGGCATGAACAAGACTCCTAACCCACCTAGCATGCATCAAGACTCAACGATTGTACGTGACAAACCACCGGCATCGGCGGATCCCGCCTGCCAAACTCATCACAAGCCTGCCGCACATACACGCCAATCGCCGAGCGCGGGGGAACCACTTCGCCCGCCCAACCCATCACAAGTCTGCCGCACCGGCCTGTCTGACCAGTGTTAGCGGGTGATGTTTGACACACCTTGCGCGATCATGTACACTGCATTCAGCAGTTGGTCGGGTGTCTGCTCGGCTGGTTGTTCCCTGACGCGAATCTGCTCATGTTGACGAAAGGACAGCCACTTGTGATCACCCGTAACAAAGTCACAGCCAGCACTTCAGGGTTGCTGGTGGACCATATCAGCGTATCGCTTGGCGGGAATCTGATCATTGATGACCTCAGTTTAGAGATTGCGGTTGGTCAAACAGTGGCGGTGGTTGGCAAAACGGGCAGCGGCAAATCAACC
Source organism: Bifidobacteriaceae bacterium (assembly GCA_031256885.1). Next base: position 2,398 of record JAIRPS010000205.1, read on the forward strand.
TTGTTGGCTTGTGTAATGGGTCTATTGTGGCCGCAGCGCGGCGCGGTTTTCTGGAATGGCTTGAAGGTTACTGGTTTGGCTGCCCGAAAATTAGCTAGATTACGGCGCAGTGCACTTGGCGTGGTTTTTCAAGATGGCGAATTGATGCCAGCGCTTACCCCGGTTGAGAATGTGGCATTGCCAGCGGTGCTTGATGGAATGCCGTGGCCGCAGGCGGCAGCCAAAGCGCGGGAACTGTTAGCTTGCGTTGGCGTGCACGCTGAGGGCCGTGGGGCTGACACTTTGTCAGGTGGTGAGCGGCAGCGTGCCGCCCTGGCGCGCGCCCTGATCAACCAGCCAACACTGTTGATAGCCGATGAGCCAACCGGTTCACTTGATGCAGATACGCGAACGGAAGTAGCTGATTTGTTGTTTGATCGTGGTGCCGCTGAGGATCGTGCCCTGTTGGTGGTCACGCATGATCCGGTTGTTGCTGGCCGGGCGGACAAAGTTTACGCTTTGCAGGCCGGCAAACTGGTTCACCAGCTGGCTGGATCTGTCGCATGAAGGGTGTTGTTCCCAGGCTGCTGGGCGACAGCACCGCTCGTTCCCGAGTGTGGCAGTGGGCAATTGCAAGCGCTGCATTTCTGACAACTCTGGTGTTAGCGATGCTGGTTGTGACGCATGCCAGCTATATTGGCAGAACCGCCCGTGACGCTGCGCGAGCCCCAATTTTTACGGAGATTGGTGATCCAGCGCAGATTGCCTGGTTCCATTGGCGCACTGAGGAATCTGGTTTGCAGCCGGTGGATGTTATGGCCTTCGAGGTAACTGATCCTCAGGCAGCGCCGCCGCCCGGAATTGACCGCTGGCCCAAACCGGGCGAGGTGTTCGTATCACCAGCATTAGCAGCTACAGCGTTTGGTGATGGTTTCGTTGCCAGATATGGACATTTAGCGGGCACTATAGCTCGCCAAGCATTG
>JAIRPS010000059.1 GCA_031256885.1 Bifidobacteriaceae bacterium
GCGGCCGCGCGCGCCCCCCCCCCCCCAACAGAAAACATCAAAGCCTCCTTTAGTCGTTAACCAACACCGGCACATGGCAATAGCACCGGCTACTGACAGTTGGATCAACCAACCTGCCGCATAGGGTAGCACACGAAGCCCCGACCGGGTTCTCGGCCGGGTTCTAAACCGAAGTGCAACACCTTTACGGTTATGGTTGAAAGATCACTGGTAGAGGAGGGGGTGCGGACAAATACTTGGACTCAGAAGAGACGGGAGATCATCCGTGTACACAAAGGAACAACGCCAAAGGGCGGTGGGGTGTGCGGGCGATAGCCCGTAAACTGGGTCGTTCGCCAGGCCCGGTCAGTCGTGAGGTGCTAGTGGCGCGTGGAACCACCCCAAACAAGGCTTGCGAAACAAGTTTTGGTGGGGTGGTGGTAAACCCGCTACCCGATTGCAGAACTAGGAGACGACTTGAAATCACGAAGCGTTAGCCATGCCGAACCCAACCTTCTAAACACCCAACCAACCTACGACAACAACCATCACCTGCGACAATGGCAGCGAATTCGCTAATTGGTTGGCCCTACTCGACCAACATGAAGTATCCACCTGTTTCTCTGACCCATACAGCACCTATCAGCGTGCACATCTTCTGGCCACACCCAAGTTGTTCTTGTAAAACTTGGGTGGGTAAATGGGTAAAACTAACGCTTCGACGGCCAGTTACATCGTCACCTACCGAAGTACGCCAGCTTCAACACCTTCGACCCAGTCGAACTAACCGCCATCAAGCAAATCATCAACAAGGCTCCTTCAAATACTTCATTGGCTCACCCCAACCGAAACCCACACCCAAGCGCTACAAGCAAACAAACGCCACAACTGTTGCACCTCGAAAAATTACAACGGTCACAGCAGATCAGTTCAGCCCAGGGGGTGGCATTGCGGGCCTGGCGGTGGGATAATCCTGGGATGACAACTGGCACACTCAACACCGGCCAGCATGGCCGCCCCAGCACTCACCAAACTGACCGTGGCTCAACCCCTCGCACCCAACGGTTACGTCGAATTTCGGAAACCACCAAGCCGAGTGTCAGTTTGGAGCGTGCCTTGATTGTCACTGAGGTCTACCAGCGACTTGAAGGCAAAGTACCTGTTCCAGTGTTGCGCGGCGAAGTTTTTAAGGAACTGATGAACCGGCGCACACTGTATTTAGACAACAGTGAGTTGATTGTTGGGGAAAAAGGAACCGCGCCACAGTCAGCACCAACTTTTCCAGAGTTGTGTTGCCACAGCGAAGCTGATTTTGACAACATGGTTGCACGTGAGCGCGTCAGTTTTCAGGTCAGTCAGCAGGCAAAGCAAACGCAGGCAAAGGTGATACAGCCGTTTTGGGCGGAACGCGCAACCATGACAAAAATAATGGCTGACCTGCCGCCTGCCTGGCATGATCAGTTTGCGGCGGGAATGTTTACAGAATTTATGGCCCAACGCGGCCCGGGGCATACGGTGGCTGATGGAAAGATTTATCAGCAAGGTTATGCCGATTGGCTCATCCAGATTGACCAGCGTTTAGCAGCACTCAATTATGGCACGGACATGCAGGCTGCCGATAAGGCAGCGGAACTGCGCGGCATGCGTTTGGTGTGCGAAGGGATGATCATTCTTGGCCAACGTTATGCACAGCTAGCTCGCAAGCGCGCTGCCGAGGTGACTGACCCGACCGTTGCAGCTGAGCTTGAAGAGTTAGCGGCGGTCTGTTCGCGTGTGCCCGCCCATGCACCGCGCACTTTCCGTGAAGCGTTACAAATGTATTGGTTCACACACATTGGCGTAACCACTGAAATGAACAATTGGGACGCTTACTCACCCGGTAAACTTGACCAACACTTGGAGCCGTTTTATACTGCTGATCTGGCAGCGGGGCGGTTGGATCGCTCGAGCGCTAAAGAACTGTTGGAATGCTTGTGGATCAAATTTAATAATCAGCCAGCGCCACCCAAGGTTGGGATTACACTGAAAGAAAGCGCCACCTATACCGATTTCTGCAACATCAACACGGGTGCTTTGCGTCCTGATGGCAGCTGCGGCGTCAGCGATGTTTCTTACCTAATTTTAGAGGTCATGTCTCAGATGCGGCTGTTGCAGCCAAGTTCTAACGTCCAGATATCACGGAAAACACCTGACCATTTCCTAAAACAAGCCCTGATGGTTGCTCGTGAAGGGTGGGGACAACCAGCCTTTTACAACACGGAAGCGATCCTATCTGAGCTGCTCAACATGGGTAAAAGCCTAGATGATGCGCGGTGCAGCGGCATTGCTTCAGGTTGTGTGGAAACCGGGGTGGCAGGCCAAGAAGCCTACGTTTTAACCGGCTACTTAAATGTTCCAAAAGTTTTAGAGTTAGTGCTCAACCGTGGCTATGACCAGTATTCTAACAAACAGGTAGGCCTTGATTTAGGAAACCCTGAAGATTTTGACACTTTTGAAAAACTATACGCTGCTTTTGAGTGTCAGCTGAGGCATGTAGTTGACACCAAAGTAGCAGGTAATAATCTGATTGAGCGACTTTTCATGCAGACAATGCCGGTGCCGTTACTTTCGGTAATTACAGATGATTGCTTAGCACAAGGGGTTGACTATAATGCTGGCGGCGCCCGCTACAATACTTCTTACATTCAATGCGTTGGTCTAGCCACTATTACTGATTCACTGATGGTGTTCCAAGAACACGTTTATGGAACAGGTGATTTAACAATGCACGAGTTGCTAGCGGCCTGCGCCGCTGATTTTGCCGGCTTTGAATCCGTGGCAGACATTGTACGGAACAAAACACCAAAATATGGGAATGATAATGATGCCGTTGATCAACTAATGCGACGCATTGCCGCTTCTTTGCAAGAGATTATTGCCGGACGGCCAACGCCACGCGGCGCACATACAGTGGTAGAATTTCTTCCCACAACCTGCCATATCTATTTTGGTGAAGTAATGTCCGCATCACCCAATGGCCGCACATCAGGAAAACCCTTACCGGATGGCATTTCACCAGAAAAAGGTGCTGACCGGCTTGGCCCAACAGCGGTGGTTAAATCAGCCGCAAAACTTGACCAACTGAAAACTGGCGGCGCACTACTCAACCAGAAATTTACGCCATCGGTGGTGGCGGGCGAAAAAGGTTTAGCAGCTTTGGCGGCCTTAGTGCGCGGCTATTTTGCTTTGGACGGCCATCATATACAGTTCAATGTGGTGGACTGGGATACCTTATTGGACGCCCAAGCCCACCCTGAGCAGTACACCGATTTGATTGTGCGAGTAGCCGGCTATTCCGACTATTTCAACAATCTTGACCGCGCTTTGCAAGACGAAATCATTGAACGCACAGAGCAAACCCTGTGAGGCAACTGTCTGCCAAACCTACCTAACGGCGCAACTCAGCCAAGCGTGGTGGGTTCGCTCCAGCCCGTGAAACAGTGATGGCAGCAATCTGGGCGGCCTGTTCCATGACCAAACGCAACTGCTGCTCCGTGATTTGGCGTAAGGCTTGGCGTTGCGCTGCACCCAACAAACCAGCCTGCGCTAAAGCCCAGATCACACCGGACATGAACGAGTCACCGGCCCCCACAGTGTCAACCACAACCGCCGGTTGTGGCGCAATTTCTACCCACAGGCCGGAAGCAGTTACTGCTACAGCGCCATCGCCACCTTTGGTGACAATCACAATGCTGGGGCCTTGCTCCAACCAGTGGGCTGCTTCCTCCATCATATCCCCGTCAGGGAAAAGCGAAAGCATGTCTTGATCAGAGACTTTAACCAGGTCAGCCAAACTAATCAGTTCTTCGACGCGCAGATTCACGCCAGCGGAAGAACCCATGATTTGGGGACGCATGTTTGGGTCGTAGGTGATGGTGGCGCGGTCTGCCCCCGCCCGGATTGCTTCAAGCACAGCGCTGCCACCTGGTTCTAAGACAGCCGCGATGGAGCCGGTGTGAATGACAGCTGGGCTTAACCATTTAGGAACTTTAGGTAACTCCCAAGATAGGTCAAAGGTGTACTGGGCTTGTCCGGCATCGTCAATGGTGGCCATGGCTGTGGGAGTTTTGACGGCAGCATCAGAACCGGGCACTAGGTGTACGTCGGAAGCAGCGCAATGTTGGCGGATAACTTCACCGCGCTGATCTTTACCAATCCAGGTACCTAAGGTGGTAGGGATGCCTAAACGTCCCAAACCAACAGCCACATTCATGGGGCTGCCACCGGCATGTTCGGTTTCGTGTGTGCCCTTACGGACAATATCAATCAATGCCTCGCCAAGAACGAGAGCAGTTGGGGCGGTCATGGTCGCTCCTTGTCGGGTTGGTCGGCTGACGCTGAATCAGCACTGGTGGATAAGGTGCCGGCTTTGTCCAGACGCTGGCGAGCTTGGTCAAGTAAAGCCTGGCAGCGGGCCGCGAGCGCCTCGCCACGTTCCCAGGCCGCTAAGGATTCTTCTAAAGTGCCTTCGCCAGCTTCGAGCGATTGCACTTGGGCAACTAGCTCAGCTCTGGCTTGTTCGTAGCTCAAGGTGGCAAGATCGTTGCCGTCAGAGTTTTGCAAAGCCATAGAGTAAAGCAAACCACGAATTGGCTTTGCGCGCAGCTTTGACTGGTGTCGCGTTGTCCTGATCGTTAGTGAACTTGGGCGCGCACTTGCCCTTTAGCTAAACGTATCAGCACATCTGAACCTGCTTTGACATCACTGGCTTGCCTTATCACCTGGCCTTTTGTTGTGGTTACCACGGCGTAGCCACGTGCCAGCGTGGCCTTGGGGGACAATGCTCGCAAAGTGGCGTTGAGACTAGCCAATTGGTTGTTAGCTTGGTTGATGCGCTGATCTAAACCACGTCTTCCAGCCAGTTTCCAGGAATCAAGTTCCACTTGGTAGCGTTCAATGATGATTTGCGGGCGGGCAAGCGCTGGACGGTCATGCAGCAGGTCAAGACGGTCTTGCTCATACAACCACCGACGGTTGATAGCAGCACGCAAACGGGTGGTAGCTTGGCTAAGTGCGTCCAGTTCATGCGGTAAATCAGGCACAATCCGTTTACCGGCATCGGTTGGAGTGGATGCGCGCAGATCAGCCACCAGATCAAGCAGCGGCGAATCAGCTTCATGACCAATTGCCGAAACCACAGGGGTGTTGGCGGCAGCAACTGCACGCAGTAAAGCTTGATCGCTGAACGGAAGCAAATCTTCCACCCCGCCGCCACCGCGCGCAATCACAATCACTTCCACTGCTGGATCAGCATCTAACTCAGTTAAGGCGGCAATCACCTGGCGGGCTGCCTGCTCACCTTGTACTGCAACTTCACGCACCGCAAACTGGGCGGGAGGCCAACGCCGCCGCGCATTGGTAATGACGTCTTTCATAGCATCGGAGTTACGTCCGGTG
>JAIRPS010000097.1 GCA_031256885.1 Bifidobacteriaceae bacterium
AGCGGGCGGTTCAACCGGTGCAACACTGTCGCTACCGAAAATTCGCTCAGTCAAAGCATCCGGTGACACTGGTGCGGTCTCGCGCGCCTCCGCATCTGGACGGTGCCCACGTTGGGGGCGCCCTTCGCGGCGTTGTGCGCGACCTTCCTGTTCAGCTGCCTGCTGCTCATCGGTTAGGACGGCGTGGAGTGACAGTTTGCCGCGTGGGTCAATTTCGGCCAGCTCAACCTGAACCTTGTCACCAACCTTCAGCACATCCTCAACCTGGTCAACCCGTTTGCCGCCAACCAGGCGACGCACCTGGGAAACATGGAGCAAGCCATCTTTGCCGGGAGTCAGTGAAACAAAGGCACCAAAAGTTGTGGTCTTGACAACCGTGCCAACAAACCGTTCGCCAATTTCCGGCATTTGCGGATTGGCAATCGCGTTGATTGCTTGGCGAGCCGCTTCAGCAGCCACACCATCAGTTGCACCGATGTATATGGTGCCGTCATCTTCAATCGTGATCTCAGCGCCCGTATCATCTTGGATTTGGTTGATCATCTTGCCCTTGGGGCCAATCACCTCACCAATCTTGTCAACCGGCACCTGCACAGTGATGATCCGTGGCGCAAATGGGCTCATCTCATCGGGCCCGTCAATCGCCTGGCCAAGCACCGACAAAATGTGCAAACGAGCATCACGGGCTTGAGTTAAAGCGGCAGCCAAAACTGAGGCGGGAATACCGTCCAGTTTGGTGTCAAGCTGAATCGCTGTCACAAACTCGGCTGTTCCAGCAACCTTGAAATCCATGTCGCCAAAAGCATCTTCAGCACCCAAAATGTCAGTCAAGGCGGCGTAGCGTGTCTGCCCGTCAACCGTATCGCTGACCAAGCCCATGGCAATGCCGGCCACCGGTGCGCGTAATGGCACACCAGCGTTGAGCAGTGACAGCGTGGATGCGCAAACTGAACCCATAGAAGTTGAGCCGTTTGAACCAAGCGCCTCAGAAACCTGGCGAATGGCGTACGGGAACTCTTCACGGCTTGGCAACACCGGCACCAAAGCTCGCTCAGCTAAAGCGCCGTGACCAATTTCCCGACGCTTTGGCGAACCAACCCGACCGGTTTCACCAGTCGAATAAGGCGGGAAGTTGTAGTTATGCATGTAGCGCTTGTGGGTGACTGGCGACAAGGTGTCCAACTGCTGCTCCATGCGCAGCATGTTCAATGTGGTGACACCGAGAATTTGGGTTTCGCCACGCTCGAACAAAGCCGAACCATGCACCCGTGGGACCACCTCAACCTCAGCTGACAGGGTGCGGATATCTTTCAAACCGCGCCCATCAATGCGCCGCCCTTCAGTCAAAATACGCTGCCGCACCAGGTCTTTGGTGATTGAGCGAACCGCCGCGCTGATTTCTTTTTCACGCTCCGGGAATGTTTCCGCCAACTCGGTCAAAGCCTGCTCTTTGATCTCATCGAGACGGGTTTCACGCTCTTGCTTGTCAGCGATTGTCAAAGCTTCGCTGAGGGCTTGGCGCACCACAGTGTCTGTAGCCGCATAAGCGTCTTCCAGATAATCCGGGAAAACCGGGAATTCGGCGGTTTCTTTAGCGCACTGATTAGCCAGTTCGCTTTGGGCCAGGCAAAGCACCCGTAAATGGGCTTTGGCAGCTTCTAAACCTTCAGCTACCACCTCTTCAGTGGGGGCTGCTTGGCCTTGAACTTTCACCAAATCCCAAGACTGTTCGCCAGCTTCTGCTTCAATCATGGCGATGGCTACGTCATCGCCAACAATTCGGCCAGCCACAACCATTTCAAAAACTGCCCGTTCCCGCTCAATGTACCGGGGGAAAGCTACCCACTGGCCGTCAATCAGAGCTAGCCGCACACCAGAAACTGGGCCGGAAAACGGCAAGCCAGCAATCTGGGTGGACAAGGAGGCAGCGTTGATAGCCAGCACGTCATATGCGTCATCTGGGTGGTTGGCTAAAACGGTAACCACCACTTGCACCTCGTTGCGCAGGCCTTTGATGAACAATGGCCTGAGTGGACGATCAATCAGCCGACAAGCCAAAATCGCATCAGTGGTGGGGCGACCTTCGCGGCGGAAGAATGAGCCGGGAATCTTGCCGACCGCATACATCCGTTCTTCAACATCAACCGTCAACGGGAAGAAATCGAATTGGTCTTTTGGCTGTTTACCAGCCGTTGTGGTGGAAAGCAGCATGGTTTGACCGTCAAGATAGGCGGTGATTGAGCCGGCTGCTTGTTTGGCCAAACGGCCAGTTTCAAAGCGCACCACGCGCTTGCCGAAGCTCCCGTTATCAATGGTGGCTTCGCTAAATAGAACATCTGGACCCTCCACGGGTCCCCCCTTTCCCTATGGGCTGAACAATCGTCATAATCATGTCCAACCGGTGGTTCGGTGCGCCATTGGCGAAGGGGTCTGGACAAGCGATCTTCGATGGAGGCCCACGTCAGGCAGCTGAAACTGCGATTGACGGAAGCCACTACCGAGGATCGCCATTGAAGTTGACCCCGGGCAGGCGCTTGGTTATTGAATTGTCGCATCAGTTGGGCAGCTAAACCTTGTCATCCAGACATGGTGTTGCTTCAGGCTGCAGCAACTTTACGTTCGGCCGGAGCCGAGGCTACACCTAGCGGCGCAAGCCAAGCCGCTCAATCAAAGAGCGGTAGCGGTTGATATCAATCTTGGCAAGGTAGCCAAGGAGCCGGCGGCGTTGGCCAACCAGCAGAAGCAATCCGCGCCGTGAATGGTGGTCGTGGATATGAGTTTTGAAATGCTCAGTCAGGTCTTTGATCCGTTGCGTCAGCAGAGCTACCTGCACTTCCGGCGAGCCGGTGTCTCCCGGATGAGTTGCGTACTCGTTGATGATCTGCTGCTTAGTTTGGCTGTCGAGTGGCATACGGCTTCCTTTTCTTCAGGTCGCTGCGCGGCGCACCGGGGCCTGTTCACCCGGGCTCTATCGAATCCGCGGCCGGTATACGGCAGGAAGAGTGTAGCGCAATCTCCCAGATAAAGCACCTGCCCTGGCTGTAGCTCCCAGGATCAGCTGTTTAGGTGGTAACCAGGGAACTGGGGGCACAAACCACTAAGGGGCGTCGCGCACCTAAATAGGCAACCGATCCGAGCAGCCCACCGGGCAGCTCTGGCACATCAACTAATTGCACTCCACCAGCCACTTCTTCTTCTAATGGGCCTGGCCAGGAACGCAATACACCGCCCAGTACGTCCAGGCTGCGCGGTGTGATCTGGTCGCCGTAACCAGTCGCTTTCCCAATTGCTAGTTTTCGTAAAGCGGTGCGTTGCCAAGATTCTGGCTGATCAATCGGATCGACCTGTGACAGTGCTGCGATTTCCACCGGCGTCAAAATTGAGGTATCTAACTGGATGCGGGCGCGTCCTGAGGCCACCGCTAAACCAATTGGTGCACCCGCTGAGGCGGCCACCACCGCTGTTTGGCCAGTGCGTGAGGCAGACAGAAAAACTTGCGGAATTGTCATGCCGGCTGGGTCAAAAGCGACCGGTCGGCCATGGTCACCGACCTGACGGCAGATCCGACACCAATGACCAATATCGGCACTGGCTGGCGGAATACCGGTCAGCATGGCGGTTGCTTCACGCAGTAAAGCCGCAGTTACCAGGGATAAAACCTGTGAGACGGGGTCTTCTAAACTGCCGGCCCGCTCTTGTTCGGCTTGCGAGCAAAGCCAAGCCAAATCGGTCACATCTTCAGCCCAGGCATAGCGCACATGCACCACACTGGGCAGTTCGGCAGTGCTCATGAACGCTTCCTCAAAACTCAAGACTTGGCTACTCCAACGGACACTAGCCGCTGGCTGACAGACACCAATCTTCCCTTGCCAACCGGCCTGCATGCAACATCACAGTTCAGCGTGGCGCATCCTAGCTGAGTTAGGCGAGGCCGGCTGAGCCGCTACGTTGGGCGCGCAACACCGCTAAAGCGTCTGTGACGTCATCGGCCATTTGGCTGACTAAGGCTTGGCTGTTGGCAAAACGTAAAGTGTGCCGCAGCCGAGCCACAAAATCGACGGCCACAGTTTGGCCATACAGTTCCAGATCATCCCGGCCAGGCACATGCGCTTCAACTCGTCGTTGCCTGCCGCCAAAAGTCGGGTTGACGCCAATTGAGATGGCAGCCGGGTAAACAACAGTTTTTTTCCGCCCGATGGCGTTGCTCGCCTCTGCCCTATTTGCCAGGTGGTCATGCGGGTCAAGTACTGTTAACCAGCCGGCGTATAAGCCGTCGGCAGGCACCATGCCTTGCAGTTGGCCACCCAAATTGGCTGTTGGGAACCCTAATTGGCGGCCTCGGCCATCACCTGGCACCACTGTGCCGGTTAGGCGATGGTCTCTGCCAAGAATTCGTCCAGCTTCCGCTACATCGCCTTCGCCAAGCAGCAAACGTACCGCGCTGGAACTCCAACGGGGGCGGCAACCTTCGCACTGCTCCCCGACATCGTCAATTGTTTCAACCGCAAAACCGAGTTGTTCGCCGATGCGGCGTAGCGTGTAGCGGTTGCCTTGGTTGCCTTTACCAAACTGAATGTCTAAGCCAACCACGATTTGTTGCACTTTCAAACATTCCACCAGGTAGCGCTGGGCAAACTCGGCTGGCGTCATCTGCGCAAACTGGGCGGTGTATGGTAGCACTAGGGCGGCATCAAGCTGGTGTGTTGCCAACAAATCCAACCGTTGGCTCAACGATTGGATGGCCGGAGCTGGCTTATCCGGGCGGTGGATTGTTGAGGGATGCGGATCAAAGGTCACTGCCACAGTCGGCTGGTTGAGCGCTAATCCTCGCTCCACCAGTTTGGCCAAAACCGTTTGATGCCCAATATGCACGCCATCAAAATTGCCTAATGTCGCCACACAGGGGCCAAATTTTTGCGGGACCTGATTGGCCCCAAACCAGCGCAACACAGTCTTAGAACCGCGCCTGCCTTGAGCCTTTGAAAGACAATAAACCCGCCGCAACCAGCGATTTCAATAAATCTCCCAGCACAAACGGAGCTAAGCCTTGAAGTAACACCGTGGCCAAACTCGCATGCGTCACCAGCGCAAGATAGGGCAGACCAAACAAGTAAATCACCACCACCCCCAAAACCATGGTGAGCACGTTGCGTCCCACTGAACTGCGCCCATCCCTGCCAGCCAGCCAGCCGATCAGCAAAGCCGCCACAATGTACCCCACAATGTAGCCGAAGGTTGGTCCACCCAAACCGCGACCAAAACCCGCTAAAACCGGCGCGCCCAGCCAACCCGCTACCGCCCAAAGCAGCAAAGCCGCCACGCCGCGCCGCGCCCCCAAAGCGCCACCAACCAACAGCACTGCCAAGTTACCCAAAGACAGCGGCACCGGCGTGAAACCCAACGGTATAACTACCTGGCTCAAACCAGCCACCAAAGCGGCACCAAACACCACCAATGTGACGTCACGCAACCACGGACGCACAGACGTTACCGAACCAGCCAGACGCCCCGGCCAATCAACACTCGAATCAAACACGTTTCCTCCTCATCGTTGCCAGATCATAGCCTTTCAATGGCAGCCAGCATCGCATGACCCTATCCAAGACTGTGCCAAGGCGCAACACCCGCCGCGCTGGTGTGGGGAACTAGTCACCGGCTAGACAAAACAGCGCAACACCCGCCGCGTCGGTGGGAGGACTAGTCACCG
>JAIRPS010000214.1 GCA_031256885.1 Bifidobacteriaceae bacterium
AATTTTGGCTACTGATTGGTTCAGTGAACGCCATTTAGGTAGATTGGTTGCCCCAGCTGGTTTTACAGTCACTTTCAGACGGGCTGTGCTGTTGGGTGCCAAACTCTTGGCTTTTGTAACTTTGAGAGACTTAGCGGCAACTGGTTTGGTGACAACCTTGATGTTGAGTGTGGTGGTTTTCCCACCAACAGTGAACACCAATTTTGTTGTGCCGGTACGTTTGGCTTTAACCTTTGCCCAAACTACGCTGCCTGGAGTGACCAGGGGTAACTTGCTGACACTTGCTACCTTAGTGCGACTTGACTTGACAGTGGCTTTCACTGCAAGGCCATCACCGTAAGCCGCGATTGGCACCTTCACGCTATGTCCTTTGACCAGGCGGATTGTTTTAGCCACTGAACGCAGTGAACGAATACTGCCAGATTTTGGTGAAAGAGCAACACTGGGGGAGGTGCTTGGTGTTGCTGTCAAACTCGATACCGGGGCAGCGCTGGTAACACTTTGGCTCGGTGGAGGAGGAGAACTCTGACTGGGAGTTGGAGTGGCACTTTGGCTAGCTGGTGGCGTGTCTGTTGCGCTTAGGCTAGGCGTCGGTGACGAGGTGGACGGTTCATCACTAGGGCTGGGTGAAGCAATCGTACTGGTGTCCAGGCTAGGTGAGGGTGTACTGTCAGTGGGGTCATCAGTTGGTGAAGGTGTGCTTTCGGTTGGCAAGTCACTTGGTGAAGGAGTGACCGGTGACTGCACAACCAGATCCTTGCTAATTGGGCTGCCGCGCAGCAGTGAAACTGTATAGCCTGCGGTACTGACTCGTTCAACGCTGGCCAAGGTTAGCCGTGTGTTGCCGGGCGATAGTGCCTCAAACTGAAGATCAACTAGATCGACTGTGCCAGCGGTGGCTGGTGAACTGCCCAGTTTGCTGTGGAAAACAGTAATAGTTCCTTGATCATCCCAGACTTTGACGTAAGCAGAGTCGCTAGCTTGTGCCGAAAAGTCAATGTAGCGTAAGGCGGTTGGATCGTAGGTGAACTGTAACTGGTAGGCGTAAGCATCGCTCAATCCGGCGGCTTGCGCAGTGACAGTAACCGAACTGCTAGAAGTCGGCTGAGCTGGTGAGGTTGATACTTTAAATGTGGGCACAGCACTGCCGCTGATGGCTGGCGGACGTGTCCAGGTTGTTTCCGGGAAACGAGTTGGAGCTTGGCGAACCTTGGTGGCTTGCTCAAAAGCGTAAGCATATTTGAGCAGATCGGCTTCCGAGAAACGTGGACCAATAAACTCAACTGTGGTAGAGCCACCCAAGGCGGCAGCGTTCAGACCGGCTGCCACATCAGCTTGGCTGGCATACCCTGAAGGAACAGATACTGATGGGAAACCTGATAAGGCGGAAACACGGTTATTTGAGTAACCTGAGCCACTGCCAACCGCAAAGGAAAGAACGGACGGCAAAATAATCGCATCAAGGTCGTTGACGCGCATAATCTCATCGAGAGTGTCGCGGTTTTGTTGAATTTCCGCATTGTGTTGCTCCATCCAATCAGCGTATTGTTCGGCAGTGTTGTATTGTAACCGTTGTTGGACGGTTGAACCGCGCACAGCCACTGAATTGTCTGCCTGCCAGGCTGTGACAATCTCAGCAGCAGTTTTCGCCACACCAGGTACTTTAACATACTTGTCAAGGTATTGATCAAGATCGTGAGCGAATTCCCGTGTTGAACCTGATGTTTCGGACGCTAACTGAATTTCGGTAATGTCAACTAGGGTGGCACCTAGCGAACTAATGGTTGATTTAGCTTCATCATAAATTCTGCGGATGCCAACATTATTGCCAATATGCTGGTTGCGGCCTTCGTTAGTGACATATCCAATGCGTGCGCCGGTCAGCCCATCAAGCGATAAGCCAGCTAAATATGAATCTGCTGGTAACAGAGCATCGGTGCCAGCGGTGGCTGGATCGGCGCTGTCTGTGCCGGCCATAACATCCAAGGCGAGGGCTGCATCAACTACTGTGCGGGTGATTGGTCCACCAGTATCTTGTGATAACGCTAACGGTGCAATGCCTTCGCGTGATAGCAAACCAACGGTTGGGCGCACACCGACCAGCGAATTATAGGCAGATGGGTACCTGATGGATCCGCCAGTGTCAGTACCTAAACCAATCACTCCAAAGTTAGCTGAAATACTTGCACCGGTACCAGCACTGGAACCACCAGAAGTAGCACCGGGTAGGTAGGCGTTGGTTGTGCGAGCAAGTGCCGAGATGCCATCAACGTTAAAGGCAAATTCAGCTAAGTTTGCTTTAGCAAGAATAATGGCGCCAGCTGCCCGAAGCCGCTCTACCATGAATGCGTCAACACCGGTGTAGTTGTTTTGGAACACTTTTGAGCCGATTGTTGTGGGCATGTCAATGGTGTTGTAATTGTCTTTAACAATTACTGGGATGCCGTGAAGCATGCCGCGTGGACCATAGGCGGCACGTTCGGCGTCCAATGCTGCTGCAATGTCTATTGCTTGCGGGTTGACCGAGATGATTGAGTCTAATTCGGTTCCTGCTTGACCTTGGAAGCGAGCATGATCATAGGCAGCAATACGGCCTAGATAAGCTTTGGTCAACTGTACGGCGGAAATTTTGCCGGCTGCCATGGCGCTTTGAATGTCTAAAACTGTGGCTTCAAGCAGGTTGAAATCACCGTCATCATAAAT
>JAIRPS010000138.1 GCA_031256885.1 Bifidobacteriaceae bacterium
GACGGTTACAGCTTTTGTGGCCTTGACCAGCTTTAACCCTTTGTATTCAAAAGTGGTTTCAGCATTGATCTTGTCACCTTTGCGAGCATCTTTCAGCAGTAAACTGTCTTGAGTGCTCACGGTTTTACCGTTACTGATCCACCGCAGTTTCACTGCTGGCCAGCCTGCTGGTTTGGTGACTGTTAGCTTTTTACCAATACGAGCTGTGCCGTTGATCACCGGCGCTAATGCTGTCGCATCAAATACCTCAGTTGAAGCGGCAGCAGTCAGTTTACCGTACTGGCCTGCGTAATTGAAATTTGCTTGGCAGGTTCGCCGTGACGGTGCTTGACCTGTTGCAAAACGACAGTTTTGCGGCGTGGCTGTTAGTTTGCCACCGGAAACTAAATCAGTGATGGCATTACCGTACTTGTCCAAACCTGATGTTTGCCAGGTTGCACCATCTGCTGCCCAAACCGCTGCGGCATTGGGTTTGACTGTCAAACTGGCAATGGTGGCAGGTTTGACGTTTAGTGTTAACGCAATGCCAGTTCCGCCATCGACCGAAATAACTGGTTCGTGAGAACCAGTTTTAGTGGGTGTGCCATTCAAGAACCACTTACCTGACCGGTTGACTAGTTTAACGCCATCGGGCAAAGTGCCGCTGGCTACTTTGAGATTTGCGGCAGCGCCACCAACAACGTTCAATGCAACATCAAACGGCTGGCCGGCTGTCAAAGCGAAATCTGTTTTAGCTGGGTCAATATGGACGCTTGCTGGCAGATTTTTAGCCAGAACAGCCGAAGCATTAACATTCAGGAGCCCCGCGCCGGTGTAGTCATCGCGGCCAGCTGTGGCGGGGCTGGTGGTTACATCAGTTGCACCGTCTTTCAGAACTGATTCAACCTGACGAGCTGTCAGCTCGCTTCTAGTCCGCCAAATCAGTGCGGCAGCGGCGGCAACATATGAAGCTGACATCGATGTGCCGGTGGCAGTGGCGTATCGGCTACCGGGTGCCAGCACACCCACTGATTCGCCGGCTGCTGCAAGGTTTACTGACTGATTAGCACTAGCCCATTTAGCCCATTCACCTTGTTGGTTGGTGGCGCCAACGCTCAGGACAGGACCATAAGCTGCTGGGTAAACAACTGATCCGGCACCGCCGTTACCTGCGGAAGCCACAACAATTAGACCGTGGGCAATCGCCCGATCAATGGCTGCTTTGACAACTGCTGAAAATGTGACACGCCCCAAAGGTAACAAGATTACGCGCCGTGAATCGCTGATTGCCCGGTCAATTGCTTGCACCACAGCTGAATCGGCAAAACCGGCCCTAGTTTGGTTTTGCGACATGACCTTGTAAACCACAACCTGGTTATCCCAGGCAGCACCAGCGATTCCCCTGCTGTTGTCGGTGGCGGCACCAATCAATCCGGCTACGGCTGTGCCGTGACCTTGACCAGCTTGTCCACTGGTGTCCGGTGGGGCTACTTGTGAAGTGTTGTCGGCGGTGTTCCACCCGGCTTGCAGGTTGACGGCGCGGTCTTCATGATTCAGGTCAACACCGTCATCAAGTACCGCAATTGGTGCGAAGTTAGCTGGCTCAGCTGAGTTGAGTAGCGGCCAAGCTTTGTTGAAAGAGCTGCCACCAGTTTTGTCAAGCAAACCGTAGGCTGTGCTGTCACCCGCAAAACGGGGGTCATTGGGGGTTTCGCTGTAGGCCAGCGGCTGCGAGATGCCTTCAAAGTCAACAGCTTCAAACAAACCGGAAGACACCAAACTGGCAGCCGCCTTGTTTGGGTCGCTGTTGTTGAGGGTTTGCAGGGTTAGTAGCCTGCCAACCACTGGCAGCTTGGCGCTGAGGCCGGCGCGTTGCGCTGCCTGCACCAAATCTGCTTCGGTGGGTTGCCCTTTGATTAGGGCAAGAATGCGGGTGGAATCAACATCCGGGTCGCCTGGCCGCAAGATTGGACTGGCGGCTGGCGTTGTTCCGGCGGCCGGGGTAGCAGCGGAACTGGTGATTGGGTTGGGTGTGGCTGCCAGGGCGCTGGTTAAGCCAAGACTGACTGCACAAAACGCAGCAGTTAACCCAATCGTTGTTGAAAACAAAGTAGAACGATGACGCATAAGCCTCCTCCTTCTGTTCGATGGCTGGGTGTTACTTCCCGCTTGATAACGGGCTGCCGTTCACCCTAAACAATTTATGGCCGTTGTTGGTTAATTGATATCGCTGTCATTGAATAATGTGGTAATAATCACACTAAGACAGCGTTTATACCATGCATAAGATTATGGCGGCAGCCCGGACTAAACAATGCGATACCAACTGTGTCTTCGCCCATCGCGTTCGGGCTGCCGCCATGTTCAGACCTTTTAGAGGAGTTGTGCAGGTATGTTGGAAGTTTCTGATCGGCGCTGGCGGTTGGCCGGTTTGATATTTTGTGCTGGTTTGTTGGCGGGCGCGGCACCGCAGCCGACTGCTTGGCATTCGGTTGCCTCAACCACTGGCCAGCAGCATTTAGCTGGTGAACTGCGGGTGGGTGAACGGCTTCGGGTAGTACGTCAGGTTGAGTTAGCTGAGGGGGAGTCGGTGGGTGAAACGGTGTGGCAGGCGAACGGTCGGCTGGTTGCCACTGGCGAAAGTTTGCTTGTGCCAGCTGAGCTGGTTGGTATGCATGTTCAAGCGGTTACTGTTATTGAGCATGCTGATGGTCAGGTCAGTCGGTTGGTTGCGCAGGGGGATTACCGGGTGGTGGCGGGGGCGCCGCTGCGGCCGCAACGGTGGCCATCTTTTGACCGGGTGGTGCCACGGCTTGGTCAGCCTGTGCGTGTCTCAACTGGTGTTTGGCAGCCGCAAGGTGGGCAGGTAAGTTATCAGTGGATGCGTGATGACAGGGCAATTGCTGGAGCAACAAGCGCGCAATACACACCGGTTTTGGCGGATCTGTTTAGGCATTTGTCTGTCAAAGTCAGTG
>JAIRPS010000143.1 GCA_031256885.1 Bifidobacteriaceae bacterium
AAGAGCCAACTAACGCCGCCAACGCAAAGGTCTCTGGAGGTATGTCTAAGTTCACTTTGCGTTACCTCGCCAAAGCCGATAAGCCAGCCAGGCAGCCGCCACAGTACATACACCCAGTAAAGCTATTGTCGCAGCTAAACCCACAATTGCCATGCCATAATCCTATGATGCTTGCCTGTCAAAACTGCCTCGGCACGCGGTGCAGCAACAAACTACTAAAAGCCGCGCGGCGCTGCCACCAGCACTGCCAGGAAGGCCGGCACCCCCACTACAACCAGTGGCGTCACCAAGCGGACTGAATCAACCATGCGCCATGGTGCGGTGTCAAAAAGCCCCAGCGGTGGCACAACCACTGCTACCGCCAGACCAGCCAAAACACCGGCACTCGCCGCTATTACCACCGGCAAGCTAACCGTGCCATCAGCCAAATACCCCAGCCAAGCACCAGCCACACCACCTACTCCACCGGCTAGAGCAGTTGCGCCGACCCCAAGTAATGCACCCATGCCGCCCGTACCACGCCGATCAGAACCCAAAGTCACTCGGCCAACCAGCAAACCAGCTAAACCGGCTCCGCTGGCCAAGCCTGAACCAGCGCAGCCACTGCTGGCCAAACTTGGCCATAACGCCAAAGCCGCCACCGCACACAAGCCGCCCTGTAACGCCACAATAGATTCAAGCGGCCGAGTTTGACCAACTTGCCCCCAACATTCGCGGGCAAAAACCACCGGAACGCTGACAGCTAAAACCGCAACAGTCCAAGCGGCATCGTGCAAGCAAACCACCACCACTGTGCTTAGCCAACCAGTCAGGACAAGCAGCACTCTTGCCAACTGGGGCTGATTCACCGCCACTGCTGACGGCCAGCCGAGCGCCCAAACAAACTGGGCAATCAGCACCAACAACAGCACTAAAGCTGAATCGAGGAGGGAACTTTCAAGCCATGGCGTGCGTGCCGATACAGTGGCTGTTTGGCCCCAAACCACCAGTGTGGGCAGCAGCACAATCAGGCTTGCCCCACCTGTTCGTCGCCAGCTTCGCATGGGCTAATCCTGCCATTTATTCCGCAAAGTGTCAGGGAACCTCGGTCAAGACCACTACGGTAGGTGTCAACGTTTTGTTAGATTGCCTAAAAGGAGTCCGGTGGCCGAGATTGCCCTGCTGACTGCGCGGGCGGCTGCAGAGTTAACAAGCTTGTGGCCAGCCCTCGATCTGTTGCCCCATCATGTGGTTGTGTTGCCTACTGAACCGGCCACAGTGGTCAAACTACCTGCGATTGATCTGATTGTGCTGGACGCCCGGCGTGAGGTGACTGCTGCGCGCCAAATCGCTCGTCTGCTTGCCACCACCGCTCCCCAAACCCCCTTGCTTTTGCTGGTCAATGAAGGCGTGTTGAGTGCTTTGACGGTTGATTGGGGAGCCCGTGATTTCATTTTGGAACAAGCCAGTCTTTCTGAGGTCGAAGCCCGCATCCGCTTAACTGTTGGGGCGGTGGCAGCATCTGAACAGGCCACGCAAGATGAGTTGATTAGTTGTGGTGAACTGACCATTGACCCTGTTGCCTATACGGCACGTCTGCGCCGCCGTGTGCTTGATCTGGCCTACAAAGAATTTGAGTTGCTTCGTTTCCTCGCCGCCAACCCCGGTCGCGTATACACTCGTGACCAGCTGCTTCAGGAAGTTTGGGGATACGACTACTATGGCGGCACGCGCACTGTTGATGTCCACATTCGCCGCCTGCGCGCGAAACTTGGTGTCGAACACGAGCAAATGATCGGAACTGTGCGCAACGTTGGGTATCGTATGAACCAACCGTGAATCGGGGGCTGAAGTTGTTTCTGCGCGAGGCTCGTTTCCCCGAAGTTCTTACTTTTACGGCCTCGCGCAGAAACAAAACACTCTTGTCACAAACTGCGCAAAGCCACCGCCAGGTCGCCGCGCCCGGCGCGACGTGCAGCCACCAAACCACCAAGCACACCCACCAGCGCACCACCCAGTACTCCCAGGGCTACGGTGACTGGGTGGAGTAGGGGCGTCCAGTGGCGTGCCGCAGTCACACCGAGCACACTGAGCACCGCACCATAAGCCCCCACTACACCGCCAAGCAAACCAGTCAGCGTTGCCTCCACAGCCACCAAGGCAGCAATGTGGCAGCGGCGAGCACCAACTGCCCGCCGCAAAGCAAACTCCGGCCGGCGCAGCATTGCCGCACTGCCGGCCGAATTGGTTAACGCTAAGACCGCTAAAACCAGGGCAACGCCGGTCAGCGTGATCAGGACAGCGCGGACGTTTTGCTCAACAGTTTGCCGTAAATCGGTTGGGTCTGGTGGCAGCGTAACCGCTAACTGCATGCCGCTCCATGGCAACCATGCCAGTTCGGCTTCACGGCTGACCGGAACAGCTTGCCCAGCATCAACGCGCAACTCGGCAATAGCGTAGGAGGCTGGCTGCAATTGGTTAGCGCCTTGTGGCGACATTACAATTGAATGCAATAATTCAGGCTGGTAACTTGCATCAACAATAATTCCAACAACTCGGCGGCTTTGACCGTCAATCCACAAATACGGTGAAGTAAACAAAGGCCCAATTGACAGTTCATTAGCTAAAGCAGCACCGACAATAACATCATTAATGGTCAGCTCGGTGCGTTGTTGGGCCGTTTCAACTTGCCAAACACTTTTAGCCCATTGCGGTTCAACCACCGAAACCAACGATACTGATTGTGGGTCACCATTATCACGGCTGGAGACGGTGGCAGTTTCATGCCAAATGAACACTTCCGCCGCCGTGACACTGCTCAGTTGGCGTAACCGTGCCACCGCATTTGGAGTGGCAGCAAGAGCCAGGTCTTGGGCAATTTGATCATTGGACAGGTTAGCCAGTTCGGTGGTTAAAGCAACGCGGCGACCAAGCGCCGCATCAAAAACAGACGAAACCTGTGCGTTAGCGGTTTGGGCAAGTGCAGTTGTGGCAACCCCTAAACCAACGCCTAAGGCTACCGCCACAACCATAGCCACGGTACGCCGCCCACCAGCCCGCCAAGAACGCCTAGCATCTGCAAATAAGTCATACAGTCGCAGCTTTGAGGCGCGGCCAATGGGTGGCCGCCTGTGCAACATTGTTGTGGCAACGTGTTCTTTTGCGGCTGCTTGTTCTTTTGTGACTGTGTCGTTGACCACTTGACCATCACGCAATTCAATGCAGCGGGTTGCACGCGCTGCTATACGCGCATCATGAGTTACCACAATAACTGTGTGGCCGCTGTGGTGTAACTCTTCTAATAGGTCCATCACTTGTGAAGCATTGGCTGAATCAAGATTACCAGTTGGTTCATCTGCCAATATGATTGTTGCATCAGTTGCGATGGCTCGGGCAATGGCTACGCGCTGACGCTCACCACCGGATAGTTTCCAGACCGGACGGTTTGCCAAACCATGTAAACCAACACGTGCCAATGCCGCTAACGCTCGCTTGCGCCGCAGACGAGGGGGAACTGCGCGGTATAACAAACCAGTTTCAGCATTCTGGGCAACAGTGGCTGATTCTTGAAGGTGGAAAGCTTGAAACACAAAGCCGAACAAACCTGACCGCAACTGGGATCGCCGCCGCTCAGACAATTGATTGGTGGCAATACCGTTTATGACAACCTGTCCTTCGGTTGGCTGATCCAATAGGGCAATTTGGTTCATTAGCGTGCTTTTCCCGGCACCAGAAGGCCCAGTTAGTGCCACAAACTCACCCGCCGCTATTATCAGATTTACGCCATTAAGCGCTGCCTGGTCATTACCGCTTCCAAACCTTCTGATTAGGTTGGTAACCTCAATTGCATTTACCATCGGTCAACTCTAACCAGATCGCCTTCAACTAACTTATCTGAAGCAACTGCACAAACGCCGCTCAAACAACCCAGCTCTTCTATTGTAATCACTTCCGTTGCTCCATTGGGATGGTAAAGTCCAACTCGTGCTTGCCCGGAAGAATCAGCTCCAATTGCGCGCATTGGCACAAGAAGTTCTTGCAAAA
>JAIRPS010000034.1 GCA_031256885.1 Bifidobacteriaceae bacterium
GTGCAAGTTGCCGCCCACTGGCTGCCAAATACTGTGCCAATGCTCCACCGCTGGCCCTGCCGGCCGCCTCCAAGGCGGCCGGCAGGGCCAGACCGGCACGTAAAGCCGCCGCACACAGATCGACAGCCAGCACGTCATCAACCGGCACAGCGAAGGTTGCTTTACGGATCATTTGACGGGTCCACCACCGCCCTATCAGCAACAATCCCAAACCGACCAAACCAGCCAGGCTGCCAATTCCGGCATCGGTCAATACTTGCCAGGGTTGTGCACCAAGCAACGCCCCCAATCCCAAACCAACCAGTGGCAGCCAAGCTAAAGTGCGGGCGGTGGCTTGCGGGCCAGCTAGTGCAGCATTGCGCGAATCGGCGGCTTCTTGATATTGCATTGCTGTCACGGCCAAGTCGTTTAGCAGATCGCTGGCGCTGGCTCCAGCCTGTTCAACAAGCTGCCGCGCTGCCTTGCTGGCGGATCCCCAAACGCCATGATTAAGCTGTTGACAGGTTTCTAATTGTTCCCAAACCTGCTGGGTTGGTACACCAGCTTGTGCCAGCGCAGCGGCTTGTTCCAAAGCGGCCACCAACTGGTCCATTTGTTCGCTTTCGGTTGTACTGGTGCGCCGCTTCAGTGATTTGCCTAACATGATTCACCATCCGCAACGGTTTGCCAGAGCGGCATAGGCGGGGCCGCAACGCAAAGCCTCACTCTCCCACCGCAACGCCGTGCTGACCGTCAATTGGCTGTCTTGGCGGTCAAATACCGCCACCTCAACCAGGCGGCGACTGCCCGCCTGGCGGGCCAGGTGAAGCACAGCCGCAAGGCCGGCCTGGGCTTGCGCCGCTACTGCGCTGGGGCTCATTCCCGCCAAGGCACCTAAAGCAATCAGACGAGCTGGCACATCACTTGCGGTATTGGCGTGAATGGTGGCGGCCGAACCTTCGTGACCAGTGTTCAAGGCGGTGAGTACTTCGCGCACTTCAGCGCCACGGCATTCCCCCAGCACAATCCGGTCTGGCCGCATCCGTAAAGCCTGCCTAACCAGATCAGTCAGGGTCACTTCACCGCGACCTTCACTGTTTGCAAGACGTGCTTCCAAGCTCAAACAATGCGGGTGATTGGTGGCAATCTCGGCTGCTTCTTCAATGCAAATAATCCGCTGGTCTGGCGCAACCAAACCAAGTAAGGCTGACAACAAAGTGGTTTTACCTACACCAGTGGCACCTGAAATCAAAAAGTTAATTCGGCTGCTTACCATTGCCTTGATCAAGGCTGCCCACGTCTCGGGAATGGTGCCGCGCGCCACTAGATCGTGCAAACCAAAAGCCTGACGCCGCAAGGCACGCAAGCTGATCAACGGGCCACCTCGGGCTATCGGCGGCAATACCGCATGCATCCGGGTGCCCCCGGGAAGGCGTACATCAACTGCTGGGCAGGCGTCATCTAACCTTTGGCCGCCCAAAGCCGCCAATTGGCAAGCTGCCGCCCGCACCGCTGCCGGGTCACCCAACCGGATAGCCACCTGACGTAAACCACCTGGACCATCCACCCAAACCGCCTGCGCGCCATTGACCAGCACATCAGTTACTTCGGGGTCTTCTAACAAACTGAACAACGGCTGAGTAGCTGGCGGCCAAACGGCTACCACTGCTCATCCCACTGGTACAAATTGACTGGTAAAGGCTTTTGCAACTGACGTTGCCGACGTGTCAAATCCGGGCCAGTTACCGCCCCCACAAACACACCTTCAGTCTCCGCTTGTTTTACCTGCTTAGGCTGGGCTGACGGCACCACACCGAGCATCACCGCTTGTGTTGCCGCGTTATCAACCGGCGGGGGCTTAGGCCAAATCACTTCCCGTTCACCAATTGAATTGGTTGTTTGGCTGGTTTCTTCACTGGCCGCAGCAGTTAACCGCGCCAGTTGCGCAATCTGTTTCGCTGCCCGACTGATTGAGCCACCAGATTGCGCAAATTGTTGATCTGTCCTGCCAAAACGGCGTTCTTGCCGGAAAATCACCAGATTGCTGATTCGCCCCAAACTAACCGGCACCGGTTGGCTGCGCCGGCACCGCAAAGCCACAATCACCTGGCAGCTGAGATCGGCAACTGCCGTCAGCCATGTTTGTAAGGCCGTCACCCCAGCGCCAGTGTTATCAGCCACCAACACTATTTGGTCACACCAATTGGCTAACCGCACTAGGCGCACCGGCGCAACTGGGCAAGCATCAAAAATAGTCACCGAACGGGCACGTCTTGCTTCTAAAGCTTCCACACACTGTCGGATTAAAGCTGGTTGAGCTGGTAAAACCCGTGCGCCACCGAGTAAACAAACACCGCCCGGTGGGCTGGGTGGGCAGTCGCCACGCATCACTTGCGCCCAACCTGGTTGTTCAGTTGTCAAACCAGCCAAAGCACTCAAGGGTGTGCCTACCGGATCAAGATCAACCAAGTTAACCCCACCAAAACTAACCTCTGCCAGTTGGTAGGCCAAAGCTAAAGCCAATGTTGATGCGCCCACACCACCACCGGTTCCCACCACAGCTAACCGCTGCGAGCGCTGCTGCGGCATTGTTAATCCTTCAAGCCAACTAACCAATATCTCCTGCTGTTGCGGCAAACTGAAACCGCTGCCTGAGCCTAAGCAAGCCTCAACGATTGGGCAATCTGGCCAGCGCGCTGTCACAGTTTGCGCCACCAGCGGGTCAACATCTAAGCCGCGAATCAGCGCCCGAGGCTGCCCGTCAAGTTCTTCTAAACAAGCAGCCGTTGTTGCCCAATGGCTGAGCAAACCAGCCTGGTTGGCAGCGTCAAGCAAATAATTGGCTAAATGTTGGTCACCTGTCAAAACAATCACAGGCTGAGAATCAGCAATTGGCATGGTCATGGCACAAGTTTGCCTGATCCAACCAACCGTTGTCGCGCCAACCCATCAAAGCTGTGGATAACTCCCTTAGCGCCCGCTCAAACCGTGGATAAGCGGCGCTCGCCAAACCACCACAAAAATTTTGCCAAACCAGTTGACAAGCCGCCACTCGGGGAGCATGATTGAAGTACAAACTAAACAACGGGTGGACAGGAACCCACGCTCGACCAGCCCTCGCATAGGGCGCGCCGGCGGGCTACCGTGACGGCATCCAAAGATGCGCGCTTGATATCCTGTTCACCCGTTGTTTTTGTTTGTACCCCGACCAACCTAAGGAACCATGAAAGACACGGCACCACCGCGCCCAAGACCGCACCGACGCACCGTGGTGGAAGTGCTGCGCGAAGAAAACACTGGCGGCATACTGCTGGCAGCCACCGCCGTGATTGCTCTGCTTTGGGCCAACACCCCCCTGTCCGGTTCCTACCAAGCCCTCCACGATTGGACTTTTGGACCAGCCGCCTGGCAATTGCACCTTTCCTTTGGACACTGGGCGGCTGACGGACTGCTGACCCTCTTCTTTTTCCTGGTTGGCCTGGAACTGAAACGTGAATTTGTGGTCGGTGAACTGCGTAACCCCCGCCAAGCAATGCTGCCAATCTTTGCGGCAGTTGGCGGCATGGTTTGCCCAGCCCTGATCTACTTGGCATTCAACCTGACACAAAGCAACGGCGCACCCAACGGCTGGGCAGTACCGGTAGCCACCGATATTGCTTTCTCAGTTGCCATCATGGGTCTGGTTTGCTCCCATGTGCCGCGTTCACTGCGACTGTTTCTGTTAACGCTGGCGGTTGCCGATGATCTTCTCGGAATAATCGTCATCGCCCTTTTCTACAACACGGGCGGACTGCGCTGGGGGTGGCTAGCGGGCTGTTTGCTGGCAACTGCCTGTTTTGGTGTGCTTGTTCAACGCGGCCTAGCCAAACCCTGGCTACTGCTGCCACTCGCCCTAATCGCTTGGTACACCATGTACCGGTCAGGCGTCCACGCAACAATTTCTGGTGTGCTACTTGGGTTTACGGTGCCAGCTAAACCATCGGCGCGCTCCCCCGAACCACTCGGCGAGCGCATGGCCTTCCAAATATCGCCGCTCACCTACGGTTTAGCAGTACCAGTGTTTGCGCTAATGACCGCCGGAGTGTCATTTTCCCCACAAGCCATAAGCCAAGCCCTCAGCGACCCGGCAACCCCAGGAATCGCCTTAGGCCTGGTTGTTGGCAAACCACTAGGTATTTTGCTGGCAACCTTCCTGCTCGTTAAATTCACCCGGGCTGAACTTGACCGCCGCCTCAACTGGCTGGACATTCTGGCAATGGGTGAAGTGGCCGGGATTGGCTTCACTGTTTCACTGCTAATCAACGAGCTGGCCTTCGCCAACGATCATGAACGTGCCGGTCATGGCACTATGGCCGTGCTGACAGGCTCGCTTTGTGCCGCTGTGTTTGGACTGATCCTGATGTCCTGGCGCAACCGTGTACACAAGCGACGCGCCGAAAGCAGCGACGTTGACGAACTCGAAATCCCTGACGAGGAATAGGACAAAACCTGATGAGACAGTAGCCTGGTCTCAACAGAAATTACCCGAGCAAAAAGGAGCGAGCCATGGCTGAGCGACCAATCGCAAATTTGTTTACCACAGTGGTCGATGACGTCACAGCAGTTGGTAGTGACATTGCCGCACTGGCCAAACATGAGTTCAAAGCCGATGCCAAACGAACCGGCAAAGGCAGTGTCGCCTTCGTAGCAGCGCTCTGCCTCCTTCCGTTAATACTGGTAACGCTGGTATTTGCCTGCGCTGAAGGGATGGTTGCACTCGGTTTACCGAGATGGGCTGCCTTCCTGATTGATGCGTTGATTATTATTGTGGCCGCCGTGCTTCTAGCCTGGTGGGGGTGGCGACGTTTCAAACGTCTAACCGGACCGCGTCAAACCATGGCTGCAATTCGCGGCTTACTCAAAGCATTAGCCGGCCAAGCCCCCGAAAGCCAACCGTCTGCCGCTTCACCGGTCACGCGCAACGATAGCGTCGATGTCGGTGGCCCCGAAAGCCAACCGTCTACCCCCTCACCTGTCACCGACAACTTGCCTAACAATCTGAACTCACCAACATGAGCACAGATTTTTCGCTGGCGCTGATTGAGGGACCGTGGCGGCACGAATTTCTGGCAGCCGGCGGTTCGCGTTTTCACGTTGCCTTGGCGGGGCCAGACACGCATGACAGCCCGCTGGTAGTTCTGCTGCACGGTTTTCCCCAGTTCTGGTGGGCTTGGCGTCACCAAATCCCGGCGCTCGCCACTGCCGGCTACCGTGTTGCGGCGCTTGACTTGCGGGGATATGGTGCCAGCGACAAACCACCGATCGGACACAACCTACCCCACCTGGCTGGTGATGTTGCGGCAGTAATTAACGCTTTAGGGGCAGCTTCAGCGGTGGTGGTTGGTCAAGGTTTAGGCGGTTTAGTTGCTTGGACCATGACCGCCTACTGCCCCAACGTGTTAACAGCGGCAGTCGTTTTGAATGCACCCCACCCAGCGGTGGCTGCTTTCCGACCCCCCATACTGGTTTCACCCCGCGCCTGGACCCAAACCACTGCCTGGCTGTTACCAGTTGCACCGAAACGGGCGTTACGTTCCGGTCAAATGGTGCGTGCCTGCCTGCAAACTTGGAGCGCCACTGGTTGGAATGACCCTGAGGCGGCCAACCTGTACTGCCAAATGATGCAAGTGCCGTTCGCTGCCGCCAAAGCGATTGACCAGTTACGCTGGCTGCTACGCACCCCGCTGCACGGTGACGCGCACCGTTTTTTGGCACAATTTCGCCGCCACGGTGTGGCTGTGCCAATCCTCCACTTGCAGGCCGGACTTGACCATTTTTGGCGTCCCAGCGCCATGCCTGTCAAACATTTAGGCGGACCCGACTACCGTTTCCGCGAGCTTGCCGGTGTGGGCCATTTTTTAGCAGAAGAAGCCGCCCAGCCAGTCACTGAACAGCTGCTCAGCTTTTTACAGCAAGTTTGCTGACCCTTGGTTTAGTAGTCCCAAAAGCTAAGGCAAGCATTACCGGTACTGTGATCAAATAACCCCAAGCGTAACGGTAGCTACCCCACATTGGTGAAACCATGCAGGTCATTAACAAAATGCCTAAAGGCACAAATGCGGCCAGCAAACGGTAGCGTCTTTGAATGATCAAAGCACCAGCCGCAACCAATAACAACATCAACCCGAAGCCAATTGAAAAAGCCATTGATACAATGGGGACATCGCGTGGTTCTAGTAAACGGCGATTTGTCATATCTCTGGGTGAGTCACGGTCAGGGTAGGGACGCCCCTGTAACGTGGGAACAGCATCGCCAGACACTACTGCATCGACTGCTGGAGCATTACGAAACTCCGGGTACCAGTAACCGTGGGTGTGTACCAGCAATTCTGTAATATAGGCTTTAGGATGAGCTAAACCATATTTGAGATATCCTTTCACAAAACTGGTGAGGTTATTAGAAATATAGTCAGTATCGAGCTCAGACTTGACCGGATCAGTCAAGCCTGGCGTGTAAAGTTTTCCCACCTCATCAGCAGTTAAACCTCCAAAAGCCTGCTTTAATACACTGCGATAAGCTTTAGGATAGTTAGCACCAGTTTTTTGGGCAGTGGCTGCTATTTGCTGCACAGGTAAACTCAGCGCTTCACGCATTGAATCACCGGAATTACTGTGCGGTCTGACAACCAACACCTGGTAAGCACCAAAGCATGCGACCAGTGCCAGCGCGCAAGCTAACCAACGCCGCCACTGACCATGCCACAGCACAATAGCCAAAACAATGACAGCACCCAGTGAAGCGAAAATGCCGTCATTGCGCCACGAGCTGAGCAAAAACATGAGGACAACTAAACAAATCAAACGCCGCCAACTGGTCACTGTTGCAGAAGATTGTCGCAAAATGTCCACAACCATCACCACAAAAACCAACATGGCAGCTGCAAACGGAATATTCTTCCACATTGTGACACTGTAAAAACCATAAATAGGCATCAAGGTGAAGAACGCATAAATAGCGACCGTTGCCCACCGTTTAACACCCCAAGCATTGATACGCCAAACCGCGTAAGTCATGGCCGCGCTGGTCAGCACAATCTGAAACAGCGAATAGGCAGCCACCGCAACATCCATGGAACCAACCGTTTCCCCCAACCAGGTGAACGGGGCAATGATTGCGGTGTGGCCAATCGGGTGGTGGTTATTCAGCCAAATTGTGCCAAGTGTTTGGCCTAACTGTGAGTACGAATCCGGCGTCACCACACCAGGGTAAAGGTAGAAAAAATAGGGCAACCTGGCCAAAGACATGACCAAACCGGCGATCAGCGCGGCCAGCAGACGATGCGCAGCCAGCCAGCGGCCAGGCCGCGCCGCAACCTCAGCGAACCAACTGCGGTTGGCTGTTCGGTGGGTTGGCGCAGCCAACTGACTGCCCTGCTGTTTCAAAGCATGCTTGGCGCGCCTGGCTTGCGCCCGCACACCCGGTAAATATTTTGTGAAAATCATCACTAGCACCACGTGCAGCAAACAAGCCAAGCCAATTACGTACAAAACAGTGCGCCAAAATAACGCAGGCGTGTGTACCAGAGGGCTGAGGCTGCCGGTGGTATCAACCGCATAGCCCACCGTTTCAAACGTTGAAAACAGTAGCGCCAACCCCCCAGACACCCCATGAACTCGCCGCGAGTGCACTGTTATAACCCGTTTGACCAGCCAAAAAGCTAATCCCCCAACTATCAACCAAAGCAGGCTATTGCCACGCCAAGCCGCCCAAGTAGCAGTGTTATCACGGTCCAGGGCAAGCGCATTAACAATCAGGCCAGCCGCCAACGCGGCGCATAATCGGCTCGCAATCACTGCCCCATAGTAGCCGCCGCGCACCTGACAGGCTAGGTGACTAAAGTTAGCCAGGTGAGCGTGTGGCAAGCCTTAGTTGGGCAGGACGGCGCTG
>JAIRPS010000045.1 GCA_031256885.1 Bifidobacteriaceae bacterium
GCCCACCCAGCGAGCCCCTAATGCGTTGAGAAAACTTGAAGTCCAGTGGGTTACATCACGTTCACGCACGCGGCGACGCAATGCAGCCATGCGGCGGCGGCGCTCCGCTATGGGCATGGTGGCGGCCCGAACCATTGCGGATTTTAGTTGATCAATATCGTGCGGGTTCACAATCAAAGCCTGGGTGAGTTCGTCAGCCGCTCCAGCAAATTCAGACAAAATTAGTACACCGCCACGGTCGCAGCGTGCTGCCGGGTATTCTTTTGCAACCAGATTCATACCGTCACGCAAAGCCGTGATTAACAGCACATCGGCTGCCAAAAATAATGCCACCATTTCTTCATAGCTCTGCGACTGGTGAAGGTACTGCACAGCTGAACGGCCCAATGTTGAATGGTCGCCGTTAATGCGGCCAACCGTGGTTTCGACATCATCACGGAGCATTTGGTAGGCTTCAACGTTATCCCTGGTTGGCGACGCTACCTGCACCATCACTGTGCCAGGGATCTCTAAACGTCCTTCATCAAGTAATTCACTATAGGCTTTCAGACGATGCCGGATCCCTTTAGTATAATCTAAACGGTCAGCCCCAAAAAAGACAGTTTGCGGATCACCCAACTCGGCTCTGATAGCTAAAGCGCGCCGCTGCACGGATGGTTTTCGGGCCATTTGATCCATTGCCGCAAAATCAATGGAAATTGGGAAAGGGGCCGCCCGGACAGTGCGCGGATATAACGATCCGGGGTTAATTTGAATTGATTGACCACGGGCTGTTATTCCAAGGATATGGCGCACACAGGAACGGAAATTGGCGGCATCGCTGGCCCGTTGAAAACCGATCAGATCAGCCCCCAACAATCCTTCTAAAACCAACCGGCGCCAGGGCAGTTGGGTGAACAAGCCCAAATCCGGGAAAGGAATGTGCAGAAAAAAACCAATACGCAGGTCAGGGCGCATTGCCCGGAGCATTCGCGGCACCAACTGGAGCTGGTAGTCATGCACCCAGACGGTTGCGCCGCTGGCTGCCGCTTTTGCCGCATGCAAGGCAAACCGGTGGTTGACCTGGCGGTATGATTCAGCCCACTCACGGTGAAACATTGGCGGGGTAATCACATCATGGTACAAAGGCCAAATTGTTGAGTTGGCAAAACCTTCGTAATAGTCCTGCACCTCTTGCCCGGACAACGGCACCGGAGCCTGGTGTATGCCATCGGCGACGAAAGGCGCGATTTCTAAATCAGGTGCGCCAACCCAGCCCACCCAAGCTGCTTCGGCAGCTTGTAAGGCCGGCTCCAAAGCGGCCACCAGACCACCGGGGGATCGTCGGGAAGTAATTTGTCCGTCATCGTCCACATGGATGTCAACCGGCAGGCGATTAGCCACAACGACCATGTCAAATTGTTTAGTCTCGGTCATCAGGTCCCTTTCGCCAGTGTCAGGCTTAGCTTTGGATTCTACTCGCCAAAACACTGTGGCAAGATTGCCTAGTGTCAAGTTTCACAGCGCCCGCCAAGTGACCATCTACTGCTCATGCGTCTGCTTGTGATCTGTTGTTCAGCCCTTATGGCCTGGCGGCGAAGCGGTCCAGTAAAACAGTGTTACCGGAAACGATCAGTAAATCGCCGGCGGAAACCCGTGTGGCTTCGGTGGCGTATTCAAATTCCTGATCCTGCGATTTGACACCAATTACTCTGACCCCGTAACGCTTCCCAATTTCAAGTTCCCCAAGGGTGAAGCCGACTGTCTCCTTGGGTGGGCGCATTTTGACAATGGTGAAACCGTCTTCAAACTCAATGAAATCAAGCAGCTTACCTGACACCAAATGGGCCACACGGTCAGCGGCATCCGCCTCGGGGAGAATGACATGATGCGCGCCAATTCGCTCAAGGATGCGTTTGTGCTCATAACTGGTCGCTTTTGCCCAAACCTGGGTGGTGCCTAGGTCAACCAGATTTGATGTGATCAGCACAGATGCTTCTAAGGCGGTACCTACACCAACCACTGCCACTGGGAAATCTTGGGCACCAAGCTGATCAAGCGCATCAGGGTCGCTAGCATCAGCTTCCACCAAAGGCAACCGGCCGGTCCACCGCCTGATTACTTCTGGGTCACGTTCAACCGCCATGACTTGGCGGCCAAGACGCTCAGCAGTCAAGGCTAAACGTGAACCGAAACGTCCCATACCAATAACCAGCACGCCAGAATCGGCTGCTGGGACTTTCGAGACGCTTGAACCCAGGTCCATCGCTGCCTCCTTTCACTGTGTCATACGCCTGACCAAGCAAGAATCAGACCGGCGGGAGGTCACCCGCCAAATGGTGGTACGTCACAGACCAGTTTAGGCCTCGCTGACAGACATTAGGATATGCCGGGTAGACTAGAGCCAGTTAACTGTCCGCCCGACCTCAAGGAGCAGCGCATGTCCGCCACCCCTGCCGTTACTGACCAGACTTTCGCTACTGAAGTACTTCAATCTTCGCTGCCCGTTTTGGTTGATTTTTGGGCTCCCTGGTGCGGTCCTTGCCGTCAACTCTCACCGATCATTGAACAGATTGGTGAGCAGTACGCTGGCAAACTGAAAGTGGTTGCCATGAACACTGACGAGAACCCGGCAACCGCTCAGCAGTATGGAATCGCCTCCATCCCCACCATCAATGTGTATAAAGGTGGCGAACTAGTCAAGATGATTGTCGGTGCGCGGCCCAAACCAATGCTGGTGGCTGAACTGTCAGAGTTCATCAACTAAGCGCCCCATTCCAACTTCAAGGAGGTCCACACATGCCAACCCAGGGTACTCGTCTTGACCCCTGGTTCGGGGCATATGCTGAGCGCACTCACGGTATGCGGGTTTCTGAAACGCGCGCATTATTTGCTGTCGCTAACCGCCCTGAAGTGGTCTCTTTAGCTGGTGGTATGCCGTTTTTGGATGGTCTGCCATTGGAGCAGATTGCTAAGGTTACCGCTGATCTGATTGCCACCGAAGGCCAGGTTGCTTTGCAATACGGCAACGGCCAGGGGCATCCCCGTTTACGTGAACTGGTTACTGAAGTGATGGCCGATGAGCAGATGAATCCGCATCCTGATGACATCACCATTACAACCGGCTCACAACAGGCGCTTGACTTGGTGACACGGATTTTCATTGACCCAGGTGATGTAGTTATAGCTGAAGCGCCTTCCTATGTTGGTGCTCTCAGCGTTTTTCGCGCCTACCAAGCTGATGTGGTGCATGTGCCAATGGACGCCGACGGGTTGATTCCGCAGGCTTTACGTGAAAAATTGGCTCAACTTGACGGCATCGGGCGACGAGTAAAATTCTTATACACCATACCAAACTTTCACAATCCCGCTGGTGTGCGTTTACCGCTTGGGCGCCGCCAAGAAATTCTGGAAATCTGCCAAGCCGCCAATGTGCTGGTGGTTGAGGACAACGCTTACGGTCTGCTGGCATTTGACGGCAGCACCTTACCGGCCATCCATTCACTGGATAACCAAGGTGTCATTTACCTCGGTACATTTTCTAAAACACTGGCTCCCGGGTATCGCATCGGTTGGGTCAGTGCCCCACATGCGGTGCGCGAAAAACTGGTTCTCGCCAGCGAATCAGCTATCCTTTGCCCTTCTCATGCCAGTCAGTTAGCAATTGCTACCTACCTCCAAAGCTGCGATTGGCGAGGCCAAATCGCCGCCTACCAGGCTGCCTACCAGGAACGTTGCCAAGCTATGGTCAATGCATTAGCTGATCATCTGCCGCAATGCTCTTGGAACATACCACAAGGCGGTTTCTACACTTGGGTCAAACTGCCCGACGGCATTGACGCCCGCGTCATGCTGCCACGGGCCACCACAGCATTAGTCGCTTATGTGTCTGGATCAGCTTTCTATGCTGATGGACAAGGCACAGACCACATGCGTCTAAGTTTTTGTTACCCAACTCCCGAACGTATCCGTGAAGGCGTCCAACGCCTAGCTGGCGTTGTGCGACGCGAAGCCGAACTGGTTGGTCTATTTGGGCCGCAAGCCGGTCAAGGCGACAATGAGGTCCAAAACCCAGCACCCGACCTAGCTTGAAAGGTTCATTTATGCGCTTGATTTGTCTGCTAACGACGGTTGGCCTGCTTGGTCTTGGAGCAGCCCCCGCCACTGCTCTGCCGCCAGACACCAGCGGCATCGAAATCCTTTATTCACCAGGCCAAACCAGCTATCAACCACAACGATCCGCCAGCCCGACTCTCCAAATATTGGGCAACGGCAAACACACCGTGGCTTACAAACAAGGCGGAAAACGTACCTTCAAATTGACGATTATTGGCCGCAAGTTCCCAACCAGCGGCAAGTGTCGCTCACGTGATGTGATCAAAGTAAAGTTCAATGGCAAGGTGATTGGCAAAGACACAACCAAGTGGGCTGAGACTGTGCCCTGTGTTGCCCTGAATGGTTCAGCGACACGACCGGTCAACTTCACCAATGCAAAAATTGATCGGAAACTCGTTCCCTTGACCTTCTACGACACCGTTCAGGTGCAACTGCCCAATGGCAAGGTTGTTTCGGCAAAACCCCTGGTGATCAAGGTTC
>JAIRPS010000098.1 GCA_031256885.1 Bifidobacteriaceae bacterium
CCCGCCAGCCAGCCGCTGAGACAGCCACCAGCCTCGCAGGGCACCCCGCCAGCCAGCCGCTGAGACAGCCACCAGCCTCGCAGGGCACCCCGCCAGCCAGCCGCTGAGACAGCCGCCAGCCTCACAGGGCACCCCGCCATCCAGCCGCTGAGACAGCTCGGTGACAGCGCGGCACTAACCGGCCCATGCGCTTAACCTGTCAGATGAGTAATTGTCAGGCAAGTTGTAAGGGAGACAGGCAATGAAACATAGTGTCATTGCCCGCATGGGTTATCTGGTTACGGCCGCCATGGTGTTGGTGGCTGTGCCCACGCACAGTCAAGCGGCGCTGCTGACGCCACCGTTAGGGCAGATTGTCAAAATGCCGAGCGACCCAATTTTTGCTCCACTGGCCAGTGCTTATCCTTTGCTGCAAACTGGTAAGCCGCTGCGTGGCGGCGATTTTGCGGATGCATTGTGTCGCCCAATCAGCTTAGTTCCCTTGGCGGCTTTGACGCACCGAGCAATCGTCTCAGTCAACCAAACAGCAGTTGTCACTTTAACTATTGCGCCAGATAAAAGCAGTAGTCATCCCGCTACCGAACCGCTTATCCTGGAGGTTTTAGAGCCCGATGATGCCGACAATCCGGTGGCAGGACCATCTTCCCCAGTGCCGGATTTAGCTGGTAAGCCGGCTAAAGCGGCGATTAACCTCTCGGTGGCACAACGAACGGATACAGACGGAATGCCAACTTCGTCATCGGTCAAAATGGAGCTAGCTCCAGGTAATTATCTTGCCCAAGTTGGCTACGGCTATTGCACAGGCTACTTTACAGTAACGCTTGATTCAATGAAACCACTACCAGAGGTTAAGAGTAATTCGGCTAAAAGTAAAATAGTTACGGCTTTACGCATCAAACCCGGCAAACTGACTTTACGTAAAGGCCAAAAAGCTCGGCCAGCTGTCACCATCCAGCCAGCCAAAGCCGTCGGTGCCAGTCTGACCTGGAAATCGAGCAACAAAAAGGTTGCCCAAGTGTCAAGCACTGGCTTGATCAAAGCAATCAGGCCAGGTAAAGCTGTCATCACGGCCCGCACCAAAAATGGCAAAGTTGCCAAAACGAAAATCCACGTCAGCCGCAGCTGACACCCCACCACCACGGCTGCCGCCCAATCCGGCGCTGTCCCATCCTTGGCGAGCAATACCCCAAGCACCGCCGCTAACGCGGCATAAGGAGGTACACCAAGTGAGTGGGTTGGCGAGCAATACCCCACGCACCGCCGCTACCGCGGCGTTAGACCGCTCAGTGAGCGGCAGCCGCCCAATTGGTGCCTACCCCTACCGACACCTCCAAAGGCATCGATAGTTGGCAAGCATTGACCATTGCTGCGCGCACCAACTGTTCAACTTGGTCACGCTCGCCGGCTCCCACCTCAAGGACCAGTTCATCATGGACTTGGATCAAAATGCGACTGGTCAAACCGTCAGCGCGTAAAGCTTGGTCAACTGCCAGCATCGCCTTTTTCATAATGTCGGCGGCTGAACCTTGGATTGGTGCGTTCAAAGCCATCCGTTCAGCCATTTCACGCACCTGCCGGTTGTCAGAGTTGAGGTCATGCAAATAGCGCCGCCGCCCCATGATTGTCTGCGTAAAACCGGTTCGCCGCGCCTGGCTGACCACCTCATTCAAGTAGTCCCGGATTGCGCCAAACCGGTTGAAATAGGTGTCCTTCAAAGCGCTGGCTTCACTACTCGTCAACCCTAACTGGCGGGCCAAACCATAGGTTGAAAGTCCATACGCCAAACCGTAACTGATCGCCTTGGTGCGTGAGCGCTGCTGCGCGGTTACCGCATCCGCGCTCACCCCAAACACTTGCGCCGCCACCGCGCGGTGTAGGTCTTCGCCATCATGCAATGCCCTGATCAGCGAACTGTCACCGGATAGGTGCGCCATAATGCGCATTTCAATTTGCGAATAATCGGCTGTCATCAGGTATTCAAAACCTTCGCCGGGCGTGAAAACTTGCCTGATGCGGCGGCCTTCCGCAGTGCGTGCCGGAATGTTTTGCAAGTTCGGTTCAGCACTCGACAAGCGTCCCGTTGCCGCCACGGTCTGATGAAAAGTGGCATGAATCCGGCCATCTCGGCCAACCGCTTTAGCTAAGCCTTGCACCATTTGACGCAACTTGATGGCGTCACGGTGCGCCAACAAATGCTCCAAAAATGGGTGTTGACTAGAGGCGAACAGTTCCGCCAAGGTTTCCGCATCTGTTGAATGCCCGGTTTTGGTGCGCCGCAACGGTTTCATGCCTAAATCTTCAAACAGCACTGTTTGCAACTGTTTTGGCGAGGCCAGGTTGACTTCCCGTCCACCAATCGCCGCGAAAGCTTGGGCCTGGGCCAAGTTCACCCGCCTGGCCAGTTCTTCATCCAATGCCGCCAAGGCGGTCTGATCAACGGCAATCCCGCTGGCTTCCATTTGGGCTAGTAAAGGCGTCAATGGTTGCTCTAAATCATTGAGCAACTGTGCCAAATGGTTCTCAGCTAGGTGGCTGCGCAGCGGAGCCACCAGGTTGGCGGTTTGCACCGCTAAATCAGCTAAATGTTGGCCTTCCTCCAATGTGCTAAACAAATCCGGCTGTTCCACCTGCCCGCTCGTTAAACCCAAACGGCCCTGTAAATCAGCCACACCATAGGCCCGTTGATCCGGGAAACAGAGATAGGCGGCCAGGCTGATATCAAAACTTGACCAAGCTAAATCAATGCCGAGGCCTTGCAGGTAATGCCAGGCAGCTTTGCAATCCTCGAAGGCTTTGGGAGCAGCCGGGTCAGCCAGCCAACCAGCCAAAACTGTCTGTTTTGAGGGGTCAACATCCGTCAAATCAACTACCACTGCTTGGCCATCACCCCGCCCAATCGCCACTGTCCAGGCTTGACCAACTCCCTGCTTCCAACTGCCATTAACCACCACGCCTTTAACTTGGTCTGCCTGCTCAGCTAGCCATTGCGCGAGTTCTCGAGCAGAGCATTCAAACAGTTTTGTTTCAGCTGCCAACGCATTGTTGACTGTTACTTGACCACCTGGTGAATCGACCGTTGGGTTTGCTCCGGCCGTCAATAAATCAATTTCGTAAACCCGTTTGCGTAAATTGTTGAACTGCAGCAAATCAAAAATGCGGTCAGCCGCCAAGCGATCCAAACCACCCAACGCTAAATCTTTGGGAAACTGGGCGGATAGTTGAAGATCAGTTACCGGCGTGGCCATTTGCCGGTTGAGCAGCACCCGGTCAACCGATGCCCGCAAAGATTCGCCCACCTTGCCGCTGAGTTCCGCGCGATGCTCCAGCAAATTGCTCAAACTGCCGTACTCGGTCAACCATTTTGCCGCCGTTTTTGGCCCAACCCCCGGCACGCCTGGCAAATTATCGGAAGCCTCCCCCACCAAGGCTGCTAAATCCGGGTAAAGCTGCGGGGAAAGACCATAGCGAGCCGCCACGGCATCGGGCGTCATCACATCTAGTTCACGCACCCCTTTGCGGGGATACAAAACGGTGGTGGTCTGGTCAATCAGCTGAAAACTATCCCTATCCCCACTGCACACCCAGGTTGTCAGGCCATGGCTGCGCGCCTGGGTAACCCAGGTTGCAATGATGTCGTCGGCTTCATAGCCGCTCAACTCGCAGTAACAAATACCCAGGGCTTGCAAAACTTGCTTGATCAAAGGCACCTGACCAATAAAAGCCGGTGGGGTGGGTGGCCGAGTCGCCTTGTATTGAGGGTCAATCTCGTTGCGAAAAGTTTTTCGAGACACATCAAAAGCCACCCCTAAATGACTGGGACGCCGCTCAGTCAGCAAGCTGACCAGCATTGTCACAAATCCCATGACAGCGCCAACCTCCTCGCCAGTCGAGGTGGTGTACCGCCCCTCGCCCATTGCGTAGAACGCGCGGAAAGCCATTGAATGCCCGTCAATCAGCAGCAGACGCTTGTTGTCAGCTTGTTCCATGCAGGCATCTTCCCA
>JAIRPS010000219.1 GCA_031256885.1 Bifidobacteriaceae bacterium
GAGTATGGGCGGCGACGCAACAACGACGGCAGGCGGTAAGCAGAGTGCGGGTTGTGGCACAGGAATCACGGCAGGCGGTACGAGCGTGGGTGGCGACGCAACAACGACGGCAGGCGGTACGAGTGTGCGGGTGGCGGGAATTGAT
Organism: Bifidobacteriaceae bacterium; assembly: GCA_031256885.1. The sequence goes on from JAIRPS010000219.1 coordinate 146, forward strand.
TGCGGCACCAACTCGCTGCGTTTATTGATCGCTGATTGGCTGCCGGCTGAGCGCAAACTGCGCCCAGTTGAGCGGCTGATGCGGATTGTGCGGCTTGGCCAAGGCGTTGATGCAACTGGCAAACTTGACCCGGCAGCGATTGAACGCAGCCTGGTTGTTTTACGGCAATACGCTGAGCTTTGCCAGGCGGCAGCCGTCACAAATATTCGCATGGTGGCAACATCGGCAGTGCGTGACGCTGCGAACGCGGCACAGTTCACCGAGCAAGCCCAAGCGATCATTGGGGTTTGCCCTGAGGTGGTAGACGGTTTGACTGAAGCCAGTTTGAGTTTCAGCGGTGCCACCAGCCACCTGGCTGGTGACCACCCCAGCCTGGTTTGCGATATTGGTGGCGGCTCAACCGAATTGGTTTTGGGCAATAGCGCAACGCCGCTGGCCGCCTACTCAATGAACGTTGGTTGTGTGCGTTTGACTGAGCGCTGCCTGACCAGTGACCCTGCCACCTTTGACGAGTTGGTGGCCGGCCGGCAAATGATTGCGCAGCAACTTGATTTAGCGCAACAAACTGTCAACTTGGCAGCCACCAAACGCTTGATTGGTGTGGCCGGCACCATTACTTCCCTGGCGGCTTACGCGATTGGTTTGCGGCAATATGATCCAGCCCGGATTGATGGCCTGAGCCTGCCAATTGAACAGATGCGTCAAGCCTGCCAGCAGATGATTGCAATGACGCGACAAGAACGGTTAGCTTTGGGTTTCCTGCCGCCTGGCCGCGCCGATGTGCTGGGTGGCGGAGCTTTAGTTTGGCTGGCCGTGCTGGAACGAGTCAGCCAAGCCACCGCCGAACAAGGCCGAGGCATAACCAGCGTGCTGGTGTCAGAACATGACATTCTTGACGGGATTACTCAATCAGCTGTCCCGGCAGGTACTATCTGAGCTGACAGTTGCTCCCGTAGCCCAATGGCAGAGGCAACCGGCTTAAAACCGGTCCAGTGTGGGTTCGAGTCCCACCGGGAGCACCGAAGCGGTCTGCTCTGCAGACCTTTGCCCGCTAGGCAGCCAACCATTAGCAAATGATTGGCTGCCCAGCAGGTTGGCTGGTTTAGGCAGTCTTGGCTGTCACGCCGTCAGCAGCTTGGTTTAGGCAGCTTTGGCTGTCACGCCGTCAGCAACACGGTTTAGGCAGCTTTGGCTGACTGACTGGGTTGGTTGGTTACTTTGGCCGCTGTGTTGCGGCCATTGGTCGTGTTGGCTGATCGCTCAGCAGCGGTGTTGTTGCTGCTGGTTTGCTCGGCGGGTGCGGTTGCTGATGGTGTTTTCGGATCAGCTGAGGTGAAAGGGTCGGTGGATGTGGTGGGATCGAACGGGCTGTCGGTTTCAAAACTGGCAGACAGGTCGCTGAGGCTTTCGTCGCGCAGCACGCGCACAAACTCGGCCCGGCCCCAGGCCAGGTCATGGCCAATCGACTCAGCAGTGATTTTCAAGGAGTAGCCAGGTTTGCCTTCCTTGCTTTCCCACTCTTGGGTGTGTAGGCGGCCGCTGACAATGACCGGGTTGCCGCGGCGCAACGACTTGACCACATTGCGGCAAAAGTCGTCGCCAAAAACCGCAACGTCAAACCATTCGGTTTTGCCGTCAGACCAGTTGCCTTGGGCATCGCGCAGGCGCGTGGTAGAGGCAAGGCGGAAAGCCGCAAACTCTGATGAGTCTTTGTTGCTGCAATGGATGGTTGGATCGGCAACAACGTTGCCGCGCACGGTGATGTGTGTTCGTGAAGTCATGATGGTTCCTTTCTGTGATCTTGGAGCATGATCTTCGTAAAACCATCATGACTGGTTCGCCTGATCCCAGCATTGGGCTGCTGAAAAGCCAGGGGATTGCACCGCAAAACCCAGCAAGGACAGTTCATCAAAAATTGTCATGATCAGGAGCCAGGGGATTGCACCGCAAAACCCAGCAAGGACAGTGGATAACCCACCCCAGCCAACCAACCAACCAACCCGAAGGTTCGTTCTCGTCCGGCTGCTGTCCCAGCACTTGGCTAGCCCGTCAAGCCGCGCAAGGCGGCACCAGGGTTAAAACAAACAGACCCAACCCGCCAAGCGGCGGTCTAGTCAAGCCCGGCGATGCGTGCAGCTATCTGATAGCAAGCCAGCCAATCTTCGTAAACGGCAATGGTTGGCTGCGTCATCGTGCGTTCAATCACTGACTCTAAAGCCGCCGCCAAGTTCGCTTGCCACGCCTCAGCGCGTTGGCGCGCCGCCCGCCGCCGCCGGATCACCCGCTGCCACCAACTGCTCGGCCAGTCAGGCAGCACAACTTGGCTGAGTGCCTGACTCAAGCGAGTGGCAATATTGCCTGGTGCCGCCAAAGTTTGACCAACCGCTTGCCCCCACACTGGCGGCAGATGCAGCAAAATAACTTCCAACCAGTCGAGCAGCGCGGTTTCAATCTGCTCAGAACTTGGCGAGGTGATTGGGTCAAGCCCCTGCCCCGCCAACAAGGCTTGGCGCAGCGGCTTGGCACCACAGTCTGTCAGCCAACGATTTTTCACCCGCTCAGTTGCTTCAAACAGCCAGGTCGGCTGCTCGCCGGCGCATAGTTGAGCGGTTGCTGGGTTGTCAAGCAGTTCCACTAAAGCAACCGCCGAATGCACCAGTTCTTCAGCAACCCGCACAGCCGCAGTGGTGCGTTGGGTGGTGGCAGCTACTAAACGTTGCCGCAAATCAGCCACCCCCGCACCAGTAGTCGCCGATGTACGCATCACCACTGGGGAAGCCAAGCCATCGGCATGCAATAGTGCAACCAAATGTTCCTCAAGCGCCACCTGATCAGTTGCTTCAAGCCGATCCACCTGGTTCAGCACCACGGTCATTGAACTGCTGCGTCCACCAATCTCCCCAATATACCGATGATGCAAAGTGCCATCAGCATATTTTTGCGGATCAGTCACCCAAACAAGCAGGTCAGCCTGTTGCAAGATGCGTTCGGTGATGGTGCGGTGAGCACCTACCTCAGAGTCATAGTCCGGCAAGTCAAGCAAAATCAGTCCCCGCAAAGCCGGAACATGCTGTTCCAAAACTGAGTCGCGCCTAATCCGGTCAGCTTCACCAATACCCAGCCATGTCAGTAAAGCATCGGCTTTGTCACCCCAAACGCAAGCGGTTGGCCGTTCAGTAGTTGGCCGCAGCGGTCCAACCGCCGCAAACTGCATCTGCGCCAATGCGTTGAATAGTGAAGATTTGCCAGAACCAGTGCCGCCAACTAGCGCCACAATCGTGTGATCAATACCCAGTTTGAGCCGCTCAGCTAAACGTTGACAGGTTGCAATAGTGCTGTCAAGATCAGGGCTGATTAGCCGACCTGCCGCTATTTGGCAGGCCTTTTCAAGGTCAATCGTTTCGGCAAGGAGCGCGGCAGTTTCGTTAGTCATGCTGATTCCTCGGCTTGCTCCCCATCCATCACCTTGTTTTGATTGCCGATGTCGTCGCCTCCATCAGCGGTTTTATCCAGTTCGCCGGGTGCTGGCGGGGCGTCAGTGGGGGATGGCGGGGCGTCAGCGGCGGCTGCGGGAGTGTCGTCGGGGGACGGCGGCGGGTCCGCAGGGGGCAGTGAAGATGGCGCGGCGTCAGCGGGGTGCGACGCGGCGTCATCGGGGTGTGGCGGGGCGTCAGTGGGGGATGGCGGGGCGTCAGTGGGGGATGGCGGGTCCGCAGGGGGCAGTGAAGATGGCGGGGCGTCAGTGGGGGATGACGCAGCGTCATCGGGGTGTGGCGCAGCGTCAGCGGCGGCTGCGGGACGGCTGGCTGCTTCGGTTAAGGAAGCCAGATTACGGAATTGCGAAGCATGCTGACGCAAGTTTTGACTGGCTTGACGAAAATCGATTTGGCTGGCGGCGACATCGGCCTGGGTAATAACTTTTTGACGAACCTGGTTGAGCATTTCAACCAGTTTTTGTTGCGCCAAACCAGCCAACTCTTCAGCTTGCGCACCAGCCATTTGGCGCAAACCCCGGGTGCTGGCACCCAGCGAAGCCAGTTTGAGCGCCTCAACCAGCGGCAATGGCGCTGAAGGGACTTGCCCAGCGAGTTGACCGAGTTGACGTAACCACGCCAAGTGAGCTTCAGTTTGTATCTGTTTGAGAAAGCCAGTCGGTAAAACCAAAGATATATCGGCAAATTGCACACCCGACACCTGTTTAGTTAGGTGCCTGTAGGTTTGTTGGCAAGTTGCCTCAAGCAGGCCATCAACCGTTTGACCAGCTAATTCAGCCAGGTTCTGGTAGTTGCCAGCAGCCCAAGCTGATTCCAATGCGGCGATTGTTGCAGAATTAACTGTGGTGTCAACTGGTTGCGGTTGTTCCGCCCGGGTTAACGCTGTTTTAATCAGTTCAAACCGTTGGCCAAGCGCTTGGGTTGTGTTAGACAGGTCAACCAAGTCACTGGCTAAAGCTGCTTCAATGCCCGTTAGTAAACGTTCCAAACGTTCCTGGCGTAAAACTGGTGGCAGCCAGTTACCAAACCAGGTTTGTAACAACTGTGCAGCCTGGTTTGGCAGACTGTTTGCGGGACGTTTAGTTTCTTCAATAAAATGAACTGGCTGACTGGATCGCTTCTTCAGCCGGCGTTGCACATCATTGCGAATAGCGGGCAGGTCGTTTGGCGGACAACGGTTAACAACTAATGCCCATTCTGATTGCGCCGCAACTAACTGGTCAATGATTTGCCAAACAACGCCATCGCCATAACGCAGCGCGGAGACCACTAGTAAAAAAGCATCAGCCGCCCTGATCAGTTGGCTCACCCGCTGCCGGACGCGCGCTTTGACCTGAGCGGTATCGGGTAGTTCAACCAACCAGGTGGTTGTGAGGTTCGCGGTTTGCCAATGCAAAGCAGCCACGGCAGGCGGCGGGCGCTTCGATGGCCCAACCGCAACCGGTTGACGAGTGGTTGGACGTAAAGTGCCGGGCGGTGTTACCGGTATGCCAGATAAACTATTGATCACCAGGGATTTACCAACGCCGGTGGGTCCCATTAGTACCACTAACGGTTCTGGCGGATCTTGCTCTAAACGCGGCAACAAACCATCATTGAGACGGTCGCGCAGGTCATCAAGCTGCTGACGATCTTGCGGAGCCATCGCATCTGGCCAGTGCTGAGCGAGCGCCGCCAAATCATCGCTGAGGGCGCGCGCCAACCCCAACCTGGTTTGGCGTGCCCGCGTTTTGCCCATGTCTCAACTGTGCTGCACCCTGCCCACGACGGCAACCATCCACGCCGAAAGCGACCAGTTTGCCGTTTGTGGCGCATCCGGTTGTGTGCCTGGGTGAAACCATCCACGCCAAAAGCGACCAGTTTGTTGACTGCTGCCCCGGCGGCGCGTGTTCGCAGCCCACCGTCTGGCTTATCGTCATCGGTCACTCAGCCGACGTTGCCCGGCGGCGCGTGTTCGCAACTCACCGTCTGGCTTATCGTCATCGGTCGCTCAGCCGACGTTGCCCGGCGGCGCGCGTTCGTAACCCACTGTCTGGCTTGGTTCCGGGTTCCATTTAAGCGCGTTTTCCATAGGTACCCCAACTTTACGCGGGATTTGTTCCCT
>JAIRPS010000053.1 GCA_031256885.1 Bifidobacteriaceae bacterium
CTCGACTGCGCAAATTGGCGGCCAGCCAAGACAGGGTTAGACCGGAGTCAATGATGTCTTCAACAATCAGCACATTGCGTCCGGTGACATCAGTGTCAAGGTCTTTGAGAATGCGCACCACACCAGAAGATTTGGTGCCGGAGCCATATGAAGACACCGCCATCCAATCCATCTTGACCTCATGGTGTAGTTTGCGGGCCAGGTCAGCCATCACCATCACGGCGCCTTTCAGCACACCAACTAGCAGCAGGTCTCGCCCCTGGTAGTCCTGGTCAATCGCTTTGGCTAGCTCAGCTAGGCGTTCATCGATTTGTTTTGCAGTGTATATGACTCGCTCAATGTCTGCCGGCACGTCAGATTTGTCCACTGTTTGCTTGCTCCTCCCTCAAGGCACTTGTGCAACGACCAACCGATCAGGTCAGCTTGATGCCTCAGACAGCTTAGCCGTTGGGGCTGACAGGTATTGGATGCTGATTGGCTTTTGCCGCCGTTTTGGTAAAGGGACCGCTGGCAATCCTTAAGGATGTTTTGACTCTTTCAATAGATAATCCGCCAGGTAACATGGTTGGCCCTTGACCATGCCAGTTGGTCACAAGTTTCTCTAAAGCATCAACATGTGAGCTACCCAAACTAGTTGGGTCAGCTCCCCAGCGCAAAGCAACTTTGTAAAGGACACGTCTTCTTATGGCAGCAGTTTGGTCAAGTAAGATTCGGCAGTCAACTTGCGCCAGACCATTCGACACGCCGCCAACCTGATCAAGCAGCGCATCAGCCAAACTGTCAAGCAGCTGATTATCCAACGCCAACGCTGCGGCACTGCGCGCTAAAGCAGGCACTAAGCCCGGGCCAAGCACCTGCTCCAACTCCGGCATCAGGCGATGCCGCACCTCAGTGCGCCGTGAAGGGTACGGGCCACCCAGTTGATTTGCCGGATCCTGCCAAGGCTGCAAACCCAACGCTTGGCAAATAGCCGCTGTTTCTTGACGTCGCAAACCGAGCAAAGGGCGGGCATAGCGGTCACGAAGCACCGGCATGCCAGCCAAAGCCTGACTACCTGAACCCCGCGCCAACCCCAACAACACTGATTCAGCCTGATCATCCATAGTGTGACCAAGCAAAACCAACTTCGCCGCAGATTCGGCAAGAACCTGCTCAAACGCTGCGTAACGCGCTGATCGTGCACGCGCCTCAAGGTTTGAGCCTGTTGGCACAACCACGGGAACAATCCGTACCGGCGCTAAACCTAAATCTTGACAAGTCGCAGCAGCCCGTTGAGCCACCAACCCAGACTGCGGATCAATCCCATGATCCACCACCACAGCGCCCACAGCTAAACCGAAACGCGGGCAAACAAAAGCCGCCACCGCAGCTAAAGCCAACGAATCCGGGCCGCCGCTGCACGCCACCAACACCAAATCAGCTGGCTTTAAGGCAAGCGAACTGAGCAGTTCAGCCACAGCCAAACGGGCTTTGGCAACCACCGGAGCCGGCCCGCTCACCAGCCAGCCATCCAACAATCAGACATTCTTATACACCGCAAACCCGCCCGGCCCAGGCAGCCGGGTTGGCTAGCTCCTCTGGTTTAGGCAAATTCTCGGGATCGGTTAACGCTAAAGCTAAACCTTCGTTACCAACCAGTGCTTGCACACCACGGACAAATGCCGCCCCCTCAACATACTGAGCAGTTTTTGCTTCCATCCCAGCTAAGCGTCGAAAAGCCTTATCGAGGCGACCATTAGCAACGCGACGAGCATCAAACTTGGAACGAATTTCCGCTACCGAACGCACCACCTTAGGGCCAACCGCATCCATTACAACATCGGCATGACCTTCCAGCAATGACATTGCCGCTGTCAGTTCAGCCAAGCCTTGCCTGGCCGCCTGCGGAAGGAGGTCACTAAGCGGCACCGCTGGGGCGTCATCGCGCAAAGCTTTAGGGATTTCACGCAGCAAACGGGCCAAACGCGGCACCGCAGCCTCATCGCTGCCCTGAGCAGCCCCCGCCACCGCCGCGAGCTTAGCTTTCAGCCACCCCGGCAACCATGGCGCAGCAGCAAACTGCACAGCATGTGTTTGCTCATGCAAAGCCACCCACAGACGGAAATCCGAAGCCGGGACTGCGAGCAAGCGTTCAAACCGCAAAACATTCGGGGCCACCAGCAACAAGCGTCCATGCTGACCACCACTAAACGGGTCAAACTGACCGAGCACACGAGCCGATAAAGCCGCCAACACTGCGCCAATCTGGGCACCAGCGAACTGCCGCCCCGCCCAACCAACCGGCTCATCAAAGGCAGTTTCTAACAGTGTTTGGGCTAGGCGACTATTGGCTTTGACAAACCCTGGCCGGTCAACCACCAGCACTTCTGCCAAACTGGCGTTAGCCGCTGCATCAGTCCAGCCGGTGACCTCACTGACGTAGAACAACGCGCGACGAGCTGACACGCGCAAATCGTTCACCAAACTGGCGGCTTCTTCACGGTTGTCTGGTGGACTTGGCCGCGCAATCGCCCCACCAAGCCGCCATGCCAAAGACCAGTTAACCGTTGAACTCATAACCTAACGCTACCCGGCTTGCCGCCCCCTGCGCACCCTCAGCACGCGCAAACAATGGTCTTTGGGACTGCTCGCGGCATCACTTCCGGTCTTCCCCCACCGCCAGCCACCTCCCCGGGAGACCTTGGGACTGCTTACGGCATCACTTCCGGTTGGCGGTTGGAGAACCTTGGTCAACAGTTGGCAAAGTTTAGAACCGGCCTGCGTAACCATATGTGCCCGACCAGCGGATCGGGATTTCTTGCACATTTTTGCCAGTGCGGGGTGCCTCAATCATGTTGCCATCACCGGTGTACATTGCGACGTGGTAAATCGATTCAGCGGTGCTGCCCCAGAAAATCAAATCGCCGGGACGCATCTGGTCAAAAGCTACCTTGGTGGCGGCAGCGTACTGCCAGGCAGCCGTGCGCGGAATCGCCACCCCGCCGCCGTTCAACCAGGCTTGCGAAGTTAGTCCCGAACAGTCAAAAGTATCCGGGCCGGTGCCGCCCAGCTTGTATGGTTTGCCAATCTGCTGCCGCGCCCACTCAACTGCCGCCAGCCCTGCGTCCGATGGCGCAACCACAGCCGGCGGGTCAGCTGCCGGCGTTGGCTTATTTTTCTTCGGTGTGGGCGTTGGAGCGCTACTGTCCTTCGGTTGCGGCTGATCAGTGGTTACCTCATTGGCTGGGTTGCTGCTGGCAGCATCACGTGCGGCTTTGTCAGCTGCCTTTTGACGTTCCTCAGCGAGACGGCGGGCAGCCTGGTTTTCGGCTTCTTGGCGAGCCTGTTCCGCCGCTTCCACCAAGGCTTTGGTGGTGTTGCGTTTGGCCGCCAAAACAGTGACCAGGCGTTCACGCTCGTTTTGCGCAGCCTGTTCTTGGGCGGTGGCGCTTTGCGCGGCACGCTCAGCAGCAGTGGCTGCCCTTTCCGCCGCCAAATTGAGGCTTTCACGCAGTTCAACAGCTTGGGTGGCACGGGCTTGGGCAGATTGCGCAAGCTGCTGTGCCACTGACAGTCGGGTTGCCGCTCTGCCCGAAGCTGTTCCCGCAATATCAATCAATTCCGCCCGGCGTAATGCCTGGTCAATACCGTTAGCAGTCAAAAATGGTTCCACGGCCGCAAAGCCGCCAGTTGATTCGCTGGCAGATATTGCCACCCTGGCTAAGGCACCTTTGGCCAGGTTTAATGCTGTAACTGCCTGTTCAGCTGTTGCTAAAGCAGCATTGGCCGCCTGCTGGGCTTGGTCGAGTTCTTGAGCGGCTGCGTTGTAGGTTTCGGCAGCTAATCCAGCCGCCGCCACTGCCGCTTCCGATTTTGCTTGCAATTCGTCAAGCAAGTTTTCAATTTCGGTTACGGAGGCTGCCGCTAAAGCTTCATCGGCTCGCGCCTGATCAATTTGCTCTTGCGCCGGATTGGTTGGGTCAGCTCCGGCCGGTCCGCCTAAAGCCACCACAAGCCCGATGACGATTCCCACAGCTAGCCGCGAACGCCGGGCAAGCCGCGCTGGAGAGTTTGCCGGCAAGCGACGTTTTACCGTTCTGCCAGGTTTGGCATGACACAAAAAACTCATATACACCCCGGGGAAGTTGGGTTGGCTAATTTGATCCGTCAAGACGAACCATGTTCAGCTTACCGCAGGTTGTGCGGTTGAGGTTTCGTCTCGGGACAACATCACACCTTTTGCAACGGTAGAAGTATCCGGTGTTTCAAGTGTTTTGGGCAGGTCAGCCGGTTTTCGATGCGGCAGATACCATCACCCAGCACCGCAACCCAACAACCATTGCGGCAAGCACCGTCAGCCCTGACATGATCAACATAACGGCTGGTGACAAGCTGGCGCCGGTGCCAGGCAGTTGCGTCGGTGCCCACACCAGCAGTGAACCAACCACCAGCCCGGTTGCCCCAGACAACAACAGTGGTAAAGCACCGCAACCAAACCCAATTGCTGCAAACGTGGTTTTACGATCAACAAAAATGCTGACTGGGGCAAACCGGCGAGCCAGCCTACCTGTTTCCAGACTCAAACTGAACGCTCCCATAACCAAAATGGTCAGCAGGGTCCAACAACCGCCAGCGTAAAACCAGCGACCTTGATCTTTGGCAATCACACCACCAACCGCATCACCACCGGCTGGCCACTCCAATCCAATTGGTGTGGCAACCTGATCATTGAATATTCGCGTCACCTTGTCCTTGTCCAATGAGCCAGAGGTTGCAACAACAAGCAGTGCGGACTCTTCATAGTTTGCGTAATCGCTTACCGATTCCACAATCATTACTTTGGCGGATTGATCAGCCCACAGGCCAAGTTGCGACACCTTGGGGTTGTCTATGTTGGGTCGGCTGCAATCGCCAATCACCGCCTGAGCAGCCAGACAGGTGGCAACCACCGTCTCGCCCTGGTTAGCGAGAGCAATCAGAACTGCTGATGGCGCCAACTTTTGGGCAATGGCTGTCAGTTCGTTTTCTGGCGGAATGGCGGTTGCCAGCATGGTGACATTTTGGTTGGCTTCAATGGTTGTGATTGCCTGACGATACTGGCGGCCAGCTACCGTACACCAAACCAATACTTGAATGGTCAGTACTGCCGCAATGCTGATAGCCA